>NZ_JAXVAE010000113.1:0-22511 GCF_037460745.1 Hallella sp.
AAATATATAACTATAGTTAAGCGATTAATATCGCATCACTAGTAATTTAGGTTTATAAGACGAATATAGATAAGAAAAGGCGGCATGCAGGGTTCTGTTGATAGTGCCTACATGCCGCTTTGTTGGTGATGGCCTGCCCTTTTTACTCTGTTATAAGTGGTATGAGTAGAAAGGGTCAGTCGGCCAGGGTGAAGTCGAGCTGGCGCTTCTCCAGGTTGGCCTTGGCCACCTGTATGCGAATGGCGTCGCCCAACTGGTACTTGTGGTGATGGCGTCGTCCGCGCAACACGAAGTTTTTCTCGTCGAAGTCGTAGTAATCGTCGTCGAGGTCGCGCATTGGCACCATGCCCTCGCAGTGGTTCTCGTCGATCTCGGCGTAGATGCCATACGACGTGATGCCGCTGATGTGGGCGTCGTAGATTTCGCCAATCTTGTCGCCCATAAACTCAACCATCTTATATTTGATAGACTCGCGCTCGGCGTTTTGCGCCACCTGTTCCATGTCGGAGCAGTGCTCGCAGAGATCCTCGTAGTGCTTGGCGTTGGCCGAGCGGCCTCCTTGCTGATAGCGTGTCAGCAAGCGGTGGACCATGGTGTCGGGATAGCGACGGATGGGCGACGTGAAGTGGGTGTAGTAGTCGAACGCCAAACCGAAGTGTCCGATATTATGAATGGAATACTTGGCCTTCATCATGGCCCTGAGGGCTACCGACTGGATGAGCTTCTGCTCGCGCTTGCCCTCGCAGTCGTCCATCAACTTGTTGAGGTTGCGGGCTATGGCGCCCTTCGTTCCGGCGGTCTTCACCTTATAGCCAAACTTGGCTGTAAACTCGCGCAGCGTCTCCAACTTTTGAGGGTCGGGGTTGTCGTGTATGCGGTAGGGCAGCACCTTGGCCTTCTTGCCCTTGGGCACGCGCCCCACACTCTCGGCCACCGTACGGTTGGCCAGCAGCATAAACTCCTCGATGAGCTTGTTGGCGTCCTTTGAGCGCTTGAAGAAGCAACCCGTGGGATGGCCCTTCTCGTCGACGGTGAAGTGGAGCTCCTCGGAGTCGAACTTCACAGCGCCGTTCTTGAAGCGCTTCTCATGCAGCTTCTTAGCCAGGCGGTCGAGGGTGCAAATCTCCCAACCAAACTCATCCTTGTAGCCCGCCTTGCCCGGTGCCGGTGCAGGCTCGCCCGTTCCGTCCTTCACACCATTGTCCTCCAGCACCTGCTGCGCCTCCTCGTAGGCATAGCGGCGGTTGGAGCGAATGATGGTATGCACGATGCGGTAG
The DNA here is from genome assembly GCF_037460745.1 of Hallella sp. Lineage (NCBI taxonomy): Bacteria > Pseudomonadati > Bacteroidota > Bacteroidia > Bacteroidales > Prevotellaceae > Hallella > Hallella sp. The sequence continues at coordinate 1,278 of NZ_JAXVAE010000113.1, forward strand.
CTCTTCACGTTGGCCTCGTCGTCGAGGTTGAACACGACCGAGTAGGCCAGCTTGTCCTCGTCGGGGCGGAGCGAACAGATGAAGTTGCAGAGTCTCTCGGGCAACATGGGGATGGTGCGGTCTACGAGGTAGATGGATGTGGCGCGCTTCATGGCCTCCTTGTCGATGACGCTGCCCTCGGTAACGTAGTGTGAAACGTCGGCGATGTGCACACCCACCTGATAGAGCCCCTTGTCAAGTTGTTTGATCGACAGGGCATCGTCGAAGTCCTTGGCGTCGGCGGGGTCGATGGTACAGGTCCACGTGTCGCGGAAATCCTCGCGCTCGGCTTCGTCCTGCGGTGTTATCTCGCCCGAGATGGCGTTGGCCGCATCCTCCACGTTCTTCGGATACTTGTAGGGCAGTCCAAACTTGGCGAGGATGGTGTTCATCTCCACGTCGTTGTCGCCGCTCTTTCCGATGACGTCGACCACCTCACCGATGAGGTTCTTATGCTCGTCGGTGGGCCACTGGATGATCTTCACCACCACCTTGTCGTCGGTCTTGCCACCTTTCACTTTCTTCTTCGGGATGAGGATGTCGTGCGCCAACGAGTTGTCTTGCGGCACGCAGAAAGCGATGTCCTTATCTACGCGCAAGCGGCCCACAAACTGGTCCTTGGCCCTCCGCAGGATCTCGATGACCTGCGCCTCCTTGATGTGCTTCTGCCTTCTGGCCATGAACGACACCTTCACATGGTCGCCGTTGAGCGCCCCCATCGAGTTGCGCTCAGCCACGAAGATGGGCTTTTCGCCTCCATCGGGTATGAACGAGTTTTTGCCGTTGGCCTTGCGGATGAAGGTGCCTTCCTGCACCTGTCCCTTGGTGTTGAGCTGATAACTGGTGTCGGAAACTTTCGTAAGGAAATCGTCCCATGCCATTTCCTCCATGATGTCGATGGCCAGCATCTTCGCTGGGTGCGTGCTGAGGTGCATCGACCTAAATATTTCTTTAAACGACAGCGTCTTTCCGGGCTGTCCGGAGAAGAAATCGACCAACTCCTTGGTTAGTTGCTTCTTCGTGATATGCTTGCCGCCCTTCTTGCCTTTTCCCATATTTTCTTAGTTTTAAAAGAGTCGGTTTATACATGCAAATTAACTAAAAAGAATTGAACTTTCCTAATTTTATTAGGATTATTTTGCTAAGAATTTTAAAATGTCGTAACTTTGTAACCTATTAACGATGAAGATATTAATTACCGGTGCCAGTGGATTCATTGGCAGTTTCATAGTGGAGGAGGCATTGCGCCGCGGCTTCGATACCTGGGCTGGTGTGCGCGGTTCGAGTTCGAGGAGCTACCTGGGCGATCCTCGCATCCATTTCATAGAGCTTGATTTCTCGTCGGAGGATCGTTTGGCGCAGGCGCTCGACGGTCACAACTTCGACTATGTGGTGCATGCTGCGGGCGTCACCAAGTGCCTGACGGCTTCCGATTTCATGAAGGTGAACTACCAGGGCACAGTGAACCTGGTGAACGCCATCCTGAAGACGAAGATGCCCATGAGGCGCTTCATCTACCTGAGCAGCCTGAGCGTCTTCGGGGCCATACGCGAAGAGCAGCCCTACCAGGAGATTACGGAGCACGACACGCCGCGCCCCAACACCGCCTACGGCAAGAGCAAGCTCAAGGCCGAGCAGTTTCTCGACTCCATCGGCAACGAGTTCAACTACATTGTGCTCCGTCCCACGGGCGTCTACGGCCCTCGTGAGAAAGACTATTTCCTCATGGCGAAGAGCATCAAGCAACATGTAGACTTCAGCGTGGGCTTCCAACGCCAGGACATCACGTTCGTGTATGTGCAGGATGTGGTGCAGGCGGTGTTCCTCGCCCTCGACCATGGCATGTCGGGAAGAAAGTATTTCCTCTCGGATGGCAACGTCTACCAGTCGTCGACCTTTAGCGATTACCTGCACGAGGAGCTTGGCAAGCCCTGGTGGATACGCGTGAAAGCCCCCATCTGGGTGCTGCGCCTCGTTACCTTCTTCGGTGAGCACATTGGGCGGATGCGACATACCATTACCGCTCTCAACAACGATAAGTTTAACATTCTCAAGCAGCGCAACTGGCGATGCGACATCGAGCCGGCTTGCGACGAACTGGGATACCATCCCCATTACGACTTGCGCAAGGGCGTAACCGAGTCGGTGGCGTGGTACAAGGAAAACCATTGGCTGTGATGCAACTATCCAAATACATCGAACTGGAGCGCAAGCCCCGACGTGGGCTGATGGCGCTGGAGTGGGTGGCGCTGGCTTACGTGGCGCTCACCCTGCTCATTGTGCTTTTCGCCTTGACCAAGCTCGACAATCCCCAGGCCATGATATGGGGTCGCGTGAGGCTGGGAGCCATTACCCTCGCCATGTGGGTGGTGTATCGGCTGGTGCCCTGTAGGCTCACGAGATTTGCGCGTGTGTTGGTGCAAATGTCGCTGCTCGGCTGGTGGTATGCCGACACCTACGAGCTCAACAAGCTCTTCCCCAACCTCGATCCCTTCTTCGCATCGGTGGAACAGGGTCTCTTCGGCTGTCAGCCGGCGCTGGTGTTTGCCCAGCATTGGCCGCAGGCCTTCTTCAGTGAGCTCATGTATCTGGCCTACGCCAGCTATTTTCCCATCATCGTAACTACGGTGCTCTATTACTTCTTCAGCCGATACGAGCAGTTTGAGCGCGCCGCGTTTGTGCTCCTCGCCTCGTTCTTCGCCTTCTATGTGGTGTTCGACCTGGTGCCCGTCACGGGACCGATGTACTACTATCACGCCGTTGGCGTCGACCAGGTGGTGAAGGGCGTGTTCCCCAGTGTGGGCGATTATTTCCTGACACACACCGACATGATGACCTCGCCGGGATGGACCGACGGACCGTTCTACCATGTGGTGGCCGACCTCCACACGTCGGGCGAGCGGCCCACCGCCGCCTTCCCCTCCTCGCATGTGGGCATATCGGTGGTTTGCATGCTGCTCATCTGGCGCACACACAACCGCAAGCTCTTCTTCGGCTTGCTCCCCTTCGCCTTGCTTATCTGCCTCGCTACGGTTTACATACGTGCCCATTACGCCATCGACGTGGTGGCTGGACTCGTCACGGGAACCCTGTTCTACCTGCTGTGGGCAAGGCTTTACGACAGGACCCAATAGGCATGGACAAGCAAAACGGGAGGAAACATTCTATTAAACGAAGGTTTCCGTTAAGCCAAATGAGCAGAACCGAGCTTGCGCGGGTTATGCCATGGCGAGAAAACGTGCCATGAAATGGAAGGAAATCATCGTTGCAGATTAGAAACATCATACAAGTATATTAGGATAATCATCCAAGCAAATATAGGAATAACATGAATAAGAAACTATACATTGAGACGTACGGTTGCCAGATGAACGTGGCCGATTCAGAGGTGGTGGCCTCCATCATGAAGATGGCTGGCTACGACGTCACTGAGGCGGAAGCCGACGCCGACGCCATTTTTCTCAACACGTGCTCGATCCGCGAGAACGCCGAGAACAAGATATACCATCGCCTTGAAACGCTCCACGCCGAGCAAAAGAAGGGCCGCAAGCTCATCGTGGGTGTGCTGGGCTGCATGGCCGAGCGTGTGAAGGACGACCTGATCAACAACTATCACGCCAACCTGGTGTGTGGCCCAGACGCCTATCTGAGTCTGCCCGAGATGATCGCGGCCGTGGAGGTGGGCGAGAAAGCCATCGACGTGAAGCTCTCAACCACAGAGACGTACCGAAACGTGCTGCCGCAGCGACTGGGCGCCGGACGCGTGTCGGGCTTCGTGAGCATCATGCGCGGATGCAACAACTTCTGCCATTACTGCATCGTGCCTTACACCCGAGGCCGCGAACGCTCACGCGACGTGGAGAGCATCCTCGCCGAGGTGCGCGACCTGCGCGACAAGGGATTCAAGGAGGTGACGCTGCTCGGACAGAATGTGAACAGCTACGGACTGCTGCCCAACGGCAAGCGCCCAGAGAATGGCGTGGTTGTTGAGGATGAGGATGGCAAGGAATTGCACGTGTGCAGCTTTGCCGAACTGCTGCGACGCGTGGCGCGCGAGGTGCCCACCATGCGCGTGCGCTTCACCACCAGCAACCCCGAAGATATGACCGAGGATATCCTGCACGCCATCGCTGAGGAGCCCAATCTCTGCCATCACATACATTTCCCCGCACAGAGCGGATCCAACAAGATCCTGAAACTCATGAACCGCAAGTACACCCGGGAGGATTACCTGGAGAAGGTGGCGGCCATTCGCCGCATCATTCCCGACTGCGGACTCACCACCGACATATTTGTGGGCTATCACGATGAGACCGAGGAAGACCACCAACAGACGCTGTCGCTGGTGAAGGAGGTGGGCTTCGACGCCGCATTCATGTTCAAATACAGTGAGCGACCGGGCACATACGCCGCCAAGCACCTGCCCGACAACGTGCCGGAGGAGGTGAAGATCAGTCGACTCAATGAGCTCATACACCTGCAAACGGAGGTGTCGGCCGAGCAAAACCGCAAGGACGAGGGCAAAGAGTATGACGTGCTGCTGGAGCGGTTTGCCAAACGAAGCCATAGCCAGCTCATGGGGCGCACACCGCAAAACAAGGCGGTGGTCATCGACAAGGGAAACCACCACATCGGAGAGACCGTGCGCGTGAGAATCACCGGCAGCTCGTCGGCTACGCTCTTGGGCGAGGAGGTCGTGAAAGAATAAGGCTACGCCCAAGGTGGGTTCTATGAATTACCACCGCAAACGACAAAAATCATGATGGGTTACTTACAAACCCACCTTAAACGAACAATCAATGAAAGAATTCCTGCAAGTGCTCAGGCGCTTTGTGCCGCCCTACAAGAAATATCTGGCGCTATCGGTGCTGTTCAACATCCTGTCGGCAGTGCTCAACATCTTCTCGTTCGCAACACTCATCCCCATGTTGCAAATCCTGTTTAAGACAGGCGACGCCGACACGGCGACGAGCCTCATGCCGTGGGCGCTCGACAAGGATACCTTGATGAACAACATGAACTATTATGTCAACGACCTCATCGCCACGATGGGAGCCACCACCACGCTGCTCTTCATCGGACTGGCGCTGGCGTTCATGACGTTCCTCAAGACGGGAGCCTACTTCCTTTCGTCGGCTACCATCATACCCATTCGCACGGGCGTGGTGAGAGACATACGCAACCAACTCTACCAGAAGATCAACCAGCTCTCGCTCGGATTCTTCAGTGAGGAGCGAAAGGGCGACATCATTGCCCGTATGAGTGGCGATGTGCAGGAGATAGAGTCGTCGATCATGTCGTCGCTCGACATGCTCTTCAAGAACCCCATTCTCATCATTGTGTACTTTGCCACGCTGCTCGTCATCTCGTGGCAGCTCACCATCTTCACCATTCTCTTTGTGCCCATCTTCGGATGGTTCATGGGCTATGTGGGCCGCAAGCTCAAGGCCAAGTCGATGAAGGCACAGGCGCTGTGGAGCGACACCATGAGCCAAGTGGAGGAGACGCTGGGCGGACTGCGCATCATCAAGGCTTTTTGCGCCGAGGAGAAGATGAACAAGCGGTTCGACAAGGTGAACTCGGCGTACCGCAACGACATTATGCGCGTCAACATTCGCCAACAGATGGCGCATCCGATGAGCGAATTTCTTGGCACAGTGATGATCGTCATCGTGCTTTGGTTCGGCGGTATACTGGTGCTCAACAACCAAGCCATCACCGGTCCGACGTTTATCTATTACATGGTGGTGCTCTACTCCATCATCCAACCGCTGAAAGACTTCTCGAAGGCTGGTTATAACATACCCAAGGGATTGGCTTCGATGGAGCGTGTGGATAAGATTCTGAAGGCCGAGGTGAGCATCAAGGAGAAGGAAAACCCCATTCACGTCAGTTCGTTTGAGCACGACATCGAGTTCAGGCATGTTGGGTTCAAATATGATCAGCAATGGGTGTTGCGCGATATCAACCTCATTATTCCCAAGGGAAAGACCGTGGCGCTCGTGGGACAGAGCGGTGGCGGAAAGTCGACACTGGTGGACCTCATTCCGCGCTATTATGATGTGCAGGAGGGCGAGGTGCTCATCGATGGCATCAACGTGAAGGATCTGGGCATCCACGACCTGCGCCAGCTCATCGGCAACGTGAACCAGGAAGCCATCCTTTTCAACGACACGTTCCTCAACAACATTACGTTTGGTGTGGAGAACGCTAAGATGGAGGATGTGGAACGGGCGGCAAAGATAGCCAACGCCTACGACTTCATCATGGAGTCGGAGAACGGATTCGACACCAACATTGGCGACCGTGGCGGACGTTTGTCGGGCGGACAGCGCCAGCGTGTTAGCATAGCGCGAGCCATCCTTAAGAACCCGCCTATCCTCATCCTCGACGAGGCCACGTCGGCACTCGACACCGAGAGCGAACGACTGGTGCAGGACGCGCTCTACAAGCTCATGAAGACGCGCACAACCATTGCCATCGCCCACCGCTTGTCGACCATCAAGAACGCGGATGAGATATGTGTCATCCATGAGGGACACATCGTGGAGCGCGGCACACATACCTCGCTGCTGGCGGCCGACGGCTACTACAAAAAATTGCACGACATGCAGCAATAAAACTCAAACAGGCGACTAACGCAATCCGTTAGTCGCCCATTTTTTTAGCTCTTGCCCATTGTCCTAAAAACATATTGCGTAGTTTGAAACGCCATGTTTTCAGTTTTTATTTTTGGCAAGCGCAGTTTTCCCATTGTTTTAGAATAAAAGAGTTGCTTTTACGGCACAAAATATGATACCGATATCAAAAATAGTACTCTAATATTTACTTGAACAAGGTTAATCGCATGATCATGGAATACGAAAAGGCATATTTGTTTTCTTTGCTTTTTTCGGGCCTGAGTTATAATTTAAGGCGCACCTGGAGGTCGAGGTCGGTCATGGAGTGGCTATTGAGCTGTTGCAGGCCGGTGCCGATGGTAGATCGGTCGAAATAGCGGGTGCAGCCCAGTTTGGCGATTACCATCCACTGGTCAGACAGGTTGGCGCGCAACTGAAGGGCCATGCGCATGCCCTCGCCGAAGAACGATGGGAACGAGAAACTGTAGCGCACGCTGCGCTCGTAGGTGTAGATGCGTGAGTCGAAGTCGTCGGTGTGGAAATAGGCGGCGGTGGCGGCCATCTGAAGCCAACGCCAAGACGTGGCGCCATTGGCCGTTGCCATCCATCCAAAGCTGTTTTTCTCACCAATATGGCAGTGGGCCACGTCGGCCTGCAGGCGTAGGTCGTAACGATCGTTGGCATAGCCCACGGCCCATCGGGCACGCTGCTCGGTCTTCATGGCCAGGGTGGGCTGCGCTGCCTTTTCCGTGCTTGGGGTTGTTGTCGACGTTGCGTTTTTCTCCCTCATCTTGATGCGATAGCGCACGAGCCACGACCAATGGCCGCGGGTGTAGGTGGCTTGCGCGAAGTTGTCGTAGCTGTGTGAGGCCGCGCTGGCTTGGTATTTGGGCCAAGCGAAGTAGGCCATGTCGGTGTAGGCCCGCAGCGACAGGTATCGCGTGGGAGTCCAGTTGACGCCCACAAACACCCCACTCTCGTTTTGGATGCTGCCCCCTTCGGCAAAACTGTTGCTGTAGGGAGCGTAGTATTTGTAGGGGTAATAGCGCTGCAAGGCCAGCAGGGCGAGGTTGCTCCATAACTGGTAGCTCAGGCTGTTGATGGTGGCTACTTGTCCGCAATCGCCCGTAGCCGTTTCGCCCGAGATGTTGAGGCGGTCGGAAATGTAACCGTAGTCGACGCTGGCGTTCCAAAACTGCTTGCCCGTGGGGTACCAACGTCGGTAAACCTGATTGGTGTTGGGGCGCAGAGGCTTGTCGTATGAGGTGGCAAAGGCGGTGAGGCCCACGTGCCATCCGTTGTTGAAATAGCTGAGGTTGCCGCCCCAAAGCGTTGTGGAGGCGTTGCGACGGCGCCGCATCTCGCTCTCGGTGCGGTGGTAGCCCGTTTGGAGGATGGTGGCGATGGAGGCCGAGTCGGGGCCCAGTGTGACATCGATCTTACGCCATGAAGCGAAGGCGGTGAGGTCGAGATGCTTGGTGAGACGCACCGTGGCGGCCGCTCCCTGTAGGTAGTTGGCCTCCATCCGACTGCTGTGGGCGAAGATGTGGTTGGCCGATCGGCCCTGTGTGGTGAGCGTGTTGAGCTTGCCCATGCCAAACGAATTGTTGAGGATGAGGCCCATGCCGAACCGTAGGCGGTAACGACCCACGATGGCCGATTTGATACGTCCCCATCGGCTTACCATGAGATAGGCCGAATAGAAGTCGTAGCCGGTGGCGTTCTGAGCGGAGAAGAACGGCTCGCCGGCGTCTTGAGAGGCGATGAGGCCCGCCTTGACGCGTCCTTGCGAGCTGAAGGTGTAGCGCAGCCAGTGCTTGTAGGGGTAGCCCAGGTAGCCGTTGCGGTCGCCCTTGCGCCGGTAGAACGGCGCGTGCACGGTGCCCACCAGTTCGTGGCGGCCGTAGCGCATGAGTTGGGCGAACGAGGGAAAGTGGGTGTTGGCGCTGTCGGGACGAATGGTTACGAAGCGTTGCAACAGGTCGGCGGTGAGCTTGTCGAGACTTGGCACCAGGCGGAGCTCCATGGTGGTCTCTAAGCGGCGCGCCTTGTCGCGATACTCCATGATGTCCATGATTTGCTGCGAGGATAAGAAAGGCAGCCTGCTGAGGTCCTCACGCGTACAATGGTTGATGTCGATCTTTTGGGAGGCAATGTCGTTCAGTTCCTCGTAAGTTTGCTCCCACAGGTCTGACTCGGTGTCTTCGAGTTGTCCGGTTTGGTCGAACAGCTGCTCCCAGGTGTCGTCGTTTTGGGCTGGTGAAGATAGGCAAAGGCTTGCGAGAAGCACGCAGAGCCACACCCTTGGAGCCTGCAGGAACGCGGCGGAAGCCAGTAGAACGGTTCGATTCATGCCGATGGGAGAGTGGGGAATGAGGGTTAGAGCTGTCCGGATTCCACCTGTCGGACCACACGCTCGGTAAGGCGGTCGACGCCCTCCGGCTCATACTTCTTGTTGAGCGATGCGCCAAACACCCAAGCGAAGGCTTGGTAGAAACCGGCTTTCACGGGACCAAGGAAAGCCTGGATGAGTTGGTAGCTGGAGCTGTTACACTCGCGGTACACCAGTTTGATGAGCAGTTTGCCCTGCGAGTAGGAGAGCTTCTTCATGCGCGGCGTGTACTCCTTCTTGATGTCGGCCTCCACACGCTTCATGTGCTCGTCGCGCGCCTTCTTGTTGGGCAGGGTGTTGAGGTAGTCGCCGGTCTCGATAATAATCTTGTTGACTTCCTTGGCGATGGGCAACACCTTCTTGACGTTGTAAACCAAACGGTTGTAGGCCGCGCGCTGACGGGCATTCTTGAACGTCGGTTCGGGATAAACCCACACGTCGTTCATCTCCATATATTGTATGCTGTCTTTTCCCACGAGCACCTTTCCCACCTTCACCATAGGCACAAAGGTGGGGTTGTCCATGTCGACCTCCATGTCCTCGGGGTTGACGCGTGTGCGTGTGTCGTCTTGCGCCCACAGCGACGTGGGCAGCAGACAAGCTAAAATGATTATAAGAAACGACTTCATCTGAAAGGCAAATTTACTATCTATTTTCACAACAGCAAAGCGATTGGGATTAAAAAACGTTGTGAGGGCGTTAAAATATGGTGGGAACGAGGATGGCATGGCGTTGATGGGGCGATTTTGAGGCATGCCTTGTAGCATTTGTGTGCACACGTAGCCGAACGAATCGCATGAGTGGCCGTGGCCAGACGTTTTCGCCTCGATGGCCGAATGAGGACGAATATTCTTGAGGATTTTTCTTTGCAGATTGAATAAATTCCTTTATCTTTGCAAAACAAACAAATGGGCTTCTATAGTTCAATGGATAGAACGGAGGTTTCCTAAACCTTTGATCCGGGTTCGATTCCCGGTGGAAGTACAATCTATTTGGAAGGTTTTTATCTATTACGACCCTCTTTTTACGGTGACCTATTGCTTTTAACTAACCCTTTTATCCACTCAAATTACTGTTATGATTGGCGCTATTATAGGAGACATTGTTGGTTCGCGTTTCGAATTCGACGAGCAACCGAAAGACAATTTTGAGCTGTTTCGGCCCAAACCCCAATGTGATTACACCGACGACTCGCTGATGACCATTGCCGTGGCCGATGCCATTCTCAACGGAAAGTCGTACCAGGACAAGTTGCATGAGTGGGGGCGACGATACCCCAACCCCAAAGGGGCATACGGAGGCATGTTTGCACAATGGCTGGCCGATGACCACCCGAAGCCGCAAAACTCATGGGGCAACGGTGCTGCCATGCGCATAGCGCCTGTGGGATGGCTCTTCGACGACTATCATGAGGTGTTGCAGCAGGCGCAACAATGCACCATTTGCAGTCACATGCACAAGGAGGCCATTCGTGGCGCGCAATGTGTGGCGGCTGTCATCTATTGGTTGCGAACGGGCCGTGTAACCAAGGAGGGACTGGAGACGGCCGTTGAACGTAGCTTCGGATACGAGATTCCGCCCTTGCGTGACATATATAAAATAGGTATGCAAGGCCATTTCGACTCGTCGTGCCAGGAGACGGTGCCATGGGCTTTGCGCTGTTTCCTGGAGAGCAGCAGCTTTGAGGATGCCATCAGAAAAGCCGTCATGGCGCGCGGCGACACCGATACGAAGGCATGTATCTGTGGCGCCATTGCAGAGGCCTACTATGATGTGCCCGACCATTTGTACAATAAGGCGTGCTCATATCTTGAGAAGGATATGCTCGACGTTATTGTGCAGTATTGCAATCATATGCAAAACGAAATAGATAGTTGACCCTTTTATCTCCCCCTGCCATGATACCTACTGACGAAACAAACCCTACCATTACGTGGGAACAACTGATGGAGTCGGTGAATTCGGGTGCGCAGCATCCTGAGGACACACAGTGGACGGTGTTTAGATACCTGAAACAAAACTACAAGACGATAGGGTCGGTGGAGGCCCGGACATTGCTTGCCATTTACATCAAGTTGCGTAGCCAGCGGCCGTCGCTCATCAACTCGTGTATGTTGGGCTTGGCGCTGAAGATCAGCGAGGTGTATTCCGATTTCCGTTTGCCGCAATTCTTGCAAGTGTGGGGCTACGACGCTTGCCTGAGAGAGGAGGACCGACAGCCGCAAACGGGCAAGGACGGGCGCCGATACCTTTCGCTACAGGAGCGGGTGGAACGCGCACGGGTGTCGTATCTGCTGCATCATCCTGAGGAAAACCGTGAGCAATGTGACGCCATCGTCAGCATGTACGCCGTGAAAATCTTTGAGAAGGAGCAGAATGGGCGCCGCCGTAAGTTTGTGAAACTGGTGGCGCCGAATGGGGTGGGAATGGTGGCCGACAGTCATCAGTTCCCCTGTAAGCCATGGGAGATAGCCGGACGGTTGTTTGATGTGCTGACACGCGTGTCGAAGCAAGGCGTAGAACGGGCGGTGGAAATTACCTTATCCCATAAGAAGATGGTCGAGGTGTTTCAACCGGTGGTGGGCTATGTAGACGGCATCGACCTGGGGCATGGCCATGTGCACGTGTACGACGCGCAGTCGCGCCACTTCGTTGCCGATAAGAAAACGGTGTTTGTGAAGGGCGTGGCGAAAGGTAGCTATGTGCGTTTCTGCCCCATCATCGCGCAGGGCGACCCGTTCAAGTCGGCCGCCATCCTTGAGGTGATGGTCCCTCAAGAGGGGCGTTGCGCCTTTGGAACCTACAAAGCCATGGTGATGTTCGTCAATCATGAGCAGCGATACATTAAGTATGCCATCCGCAAGGATCAGCCCGCCGTGGTGAAGTATATGGCAAATTCAGCCGCACCGAGTGGAAAATCGGTTGCGACGAAAGGAAATGGGACGAACGGAGGTGCCGTAAATGCTGGCGCTACTGCGGCGTCTGAATCGAGCCAGGGCCTTGCCGAAGGGCGTTTGTCGCTGGAAGGATTTGCCTCCCTTGATGTTTTCCCAGAGAATCGACGCGCAAACCTTGCTTCTGGTCAGTCGGTAAGTCTTGTGCTTTTCCTCAAACGGGGAAAGGATGGCACAAAGCGCAACCATGTGGTAGAGGCGTATTAGCAGTCAAGAGATGGGAGATTAAGCCGTGGCTTCTCTAAGAACAGGCAACGGAAAATGTAGGAAAATGCGATGGCTGGTATGAGAGCAGCCGATGACTTATGTAAGATAAGTCGGTGGCTCGTGTGAGAGCAGGCCATAGATGTAAAACGAAGAGAGCCATTCTTGTTCGATTCAGAACGAGAATGGCTCTCTCCTTATATATAAGGTAACCCCGAAGAAGGGTTACCTTAGCGGTTGATGATGCTTATGCCTTTGCCACTTCCGTATTGGCCTGCTCCTTGATGGAGTGACCCATCACGATGTAAGCGATCGGAGAAGCGAGGAAGATAGAGCTCAGTGTACCGAACACCACACCTAGAGTCATGGCAAATGCGAACGGCTGAATGCTCTTTCCACCAAGGAAGAGGATGCAGAGCAACACCACGAGTGTGGTGACAGACGTGTTGATGGTACGTGCCAGGGTCTGGTTGATAGAGTCGTTGAACAACTTCTGCAGGTTCTCCTTCGGGTGCAACTGCAAGTTCTCACGGATACGGTCGAACACCACCACCTTATCGTTGATAGAGTAACCGATCACCGTCAGCACGGCACCGATGAACGTCTGGTCGACCTCCAAAGAGAAAGGCAGCAAGCCTTGCAGCAGTGAGAACAAACCGATGACGGTCAAGGCGTCGAAGGTCAGGGCGATGGTTGAACCCAATGAGAATGCCACATTGCGGAAACGCAACAGGATGTAGAGGAAGATGGCCACAAGGGCGATGACCACGCTGATGATGGCGCTACGTGTAACGTCCTTAGCGATAGACGGACCCACCTTAGAAGAGCTGATGATGGAACCACCCTGACGGATGTCGGGGTTCTTGAAGGTCTCAACATCCTTCTGGCTCACGAGGTTGGCGTCCTTCAAGCCCTTGAAGAGCATGGTCTCCACCTGGCCATCGACCTTAGGATTGGTCGACTCGATCTTGTAGTTGGTAGAGATGCGGACCGTGCGGCCGTCGTTACCCAACGAGATGGCGCTTGTGGTGTAGCCGGGGAAGGTCTTCTCCAATACGACACGCACCTGCTCAGGCTCTGTGGCCTTTTCGAACTGCACAACGTAGTTGCGACCACCCGTAAAGTCGATGCTCTGTGCAAGGTGACGCGTAGCGAAGCTGACGATGAACACCACGAGGGCGATGCCAGCGAATGTGAAGCTCTTCTTGTAAGCCGACATGAACTTGAAGTTGGTGCCCTGCATGAGGTTCTTCGACACGCCAGTCCACAACTTCAGGTGCATCCACTTGCCGTGGTTGATCTTATAGTCGTACACCAAACGGGTGATGTAAACAGCGGTGAAGAATGAGCAGACGATACCGATGATCCATGTGGTGGCGAAGCCGCGGATAGGACCTGTACCGAAGAGGTAGAGGATGACACCCGTGATGATAGATGTCAAGTTAGAGTCGAAAATGGCCGAGAAGGCGTTGCTGTAACCAGCGTTGATGGCCAATCGCATGTCTTTTCCTGAGCGAAGCTCCTCCTTGATGCGCTCGTAGATCAGCACGTTGGCGTCGACGGCAGTACCGAGCGAGAGCACCATACCTGCGATACCACTCATGGTGAGGGCGGCTTGGAATGACGTTAGGATACCCAGCGTGAAGAATACGTTGAGCAAGAGTGCGAAGACTGCCAGTGAGCCCGGGATGATGTTGTAAACAACGAGCATGTAAACAATCAGGAGCACGAAGGCGATGGCGAACGAGATGATACCCTGCTGGATTGACTGGGCACCGAGTGTAGGACCTACAACCTCCTCCTGCACGATGTGTGCGGGGGCGGGCATACGTCCAGACTTCAAGGTGTTGGCCAGGTCCTTAGTGTCTTCGATGGTGAAGTTGCCTGTGATAGAGCTCTGTCCACCGTCGATCTGTGAGAGGATGCGGGGTGAGGTGTAAACCACACCGTCGAGCACGATGGCGATAGCCTTGCCGATGTTGGCCTTGGTAAGCTCCGACCAGCGGCGTGCGCCCTCAGAGTTCATCGACATAGACACCTCAGGAGCACCTGATACGTGGTTGAACTGGTCGCTGGCGTCGGTGATGACGTCACCCTCGAGCGGAGCGCGACCGTTGGTCGTTGTGACCTTCAGGGCGTGCAACTCGTAGATGTTCTTTGCCTGTATGTTGTCGGTGGGCTTGGCGCTCCACATCAAGCGGAGGTCGGTGGGAAGCACCTGCTTAGCCACTTGGCCGTAGATGGCCTTGTTGATGGCGGCTGTGTCGCGTGCGCTGGCGTAGCCCACGAGGCTCAGGCTACCCGAACCTGTTGTCTGCAGGAAGGCGAGCAGCGGGTGCTGCTTCTTGGCCTGCTCGAGCTCGCTCTCGGGAGTGGCCTTGATGTTGTCGGCCTTCTTACCGTTGTTGAGCTTAAACTTGGGAGCGGCCTGCTTCTTGGCGGGAGCGGCCTCCTTGGCCTTCTGCTCAGCGGCAGCGGTGTCTTTCTTGCTGGCTGTTTCCTGCTCACCGCTGGCCAGACGCTGGTCGAGCTGCTGGAGGTAGGGAATGATTTCCTCGGCGTTGTAGGTCTCCCAGAACTCGAGGTTTGCGCTACCCTGGAGGAGCTTACGCATACGCTCAGGCTCCTTGATACCCGGCATCTCCACCATGATGCGTCCCTCTGCGCCTTGGATGCGCTGGATGTTGGGCTGGACGACACCGAACTGGTCGATACGTGTGCGCACAACGTTGAAGGAGTTGTCGATGGCCGAGCTTACCTCGCTACGGAGCACCTTCTCCACTTCGCTGTCGGAGCTTGTGGGCGACACCTTGCCTTGCAGCTGCTGTGTGGCAAATACCTCGGCGAGGTTGTGTCCGGGGGCGTTCTTGTGGTAAGCGTCGATGAAAAGAGAGATAAAGTCGCTCTTTCCAGCTTCGAGCTGCTGGCGAGCCTCATTCATCGACTTGACGAATGCTGGTTCAGTCTTGTGGTCGGCAAGCATGTCAACCACGTCGGGCACTGAGATTTCCAGCACCACGTTCATACCGCCTTTCAGGTCAAGTCCAAGACCGATCTGCGTTTGCAGACACTTCTGGTAGTCGTAAATGCCAAGGTATTTCACAGAGTCTTTGTAGTTCTGCTGATCGATGGGATCTTTGATCTTGGCAGCCTGATTGTCATAGTAGTTTGTGGCAATCGGGAACGACAAATAGAAGAGGCATGTAAGCGTCAGTAAGACGGCGGTTACAATTACAATTCCTTTGTTTCGCATTTTGTTAGTTATTTGTTATTTATTGTTTCAATCTATTTAACAGAATAAGATGTGCAAAGATACTAATTTTCCTTGTTTTTAAGAAATTTATAGGTGTTTATTCTTGCTTTTTTATATTTTCCTCCCAAATTTCAGCCAGCAGTAGATGGGGTAGTGGTCGCTTGCCTTGATTTGGTTGTCTACAGCGCATGCGTAGGGTGTGATGTCGTCGGAGCAGAAGAGGTGGTCGATTCTGACATACATGTGGCTTTGGTTGTAGGTTCTGCCAATGCCGTTAGCGGTTGCCGCGTAGCAGTCGGTGAGGTCTTCTCCGATGCGTTTGTGTGCGTATCCGAGTGGGTTTTCGTTGAAGTCGCCGCACACGATGACCCGATGGCCGGTTCGATGGTTGGCTATGTATCTTGCCACCGCTTCGGCCTGTGGTGCGCGTTTCTTGGATGCGGCGGCGAGTTTGTCGATGAGTCGTGCCGATTCGGCTCGCGCCATGTCCTTGTTGAGGTCGCCTTTGATGAGGTTGCCAAATCCGCTCTTGTCGTCGTTGTCTAAAGCGTTGCTTTCCAAGTGGTTGTTTACGATGAGCACCTTCTGCCCGTTTACGTTGAGGTAGAAACCCACGCTCATGTTGCCTTCCGACTCATAATCAATGAGTTGCGACCGCAGTATGGGGAATCGGCTGTATAGGGCCACAACATCGCTTCCGCCTTTCTTTTTCTCCTCCATGATGTAAGGATATTTGGCTCGGAAAGTACTGTCGAAGTCGAGCGCGTGCCCTCCTTCTTGCACACATACGATATCGGCTCCGCTTTGCAGGATGTAGGCAGCGATGGAGTCGTTAGAGAACGTGTCGACATAAGGCTTCATGCTGTGGTAGTTCTGGGTGTTGTAGGATAGCAGCTTGATGGCTCCCACGGGCGGATCGTGCGGAATGTTGGCGGGAATGTAGGTTCTCATGGGCCCATAACAAAGGATGTAGCCCACGAAAGGTATGATGACGCCCTTGAGCTTGAACACCACCCAAAAGAACAGGAATGCAGCGTTGATGGCGATAAACGCCGGAAAGAGCAGTCCGGCGTTGGCCAGTGTGGGATGGTTGGTGGGGTCTATGTGTCCGCTATACCCCACGAGGAGCATCAGCAGGATGGTGACGGCGTTGGCTCCGGCCACCATCTGCAATGAGAATTTCTTCAGTTTAGCGATCATGTCTGCTTTGTTCGAAAAGCGTCTGCTTCTCGCTCTTGGTGAGACTGTCGTATCCGCTTTTCTTTATTTTGTCGAGTATGCGGTCAACCTCTTCCTGTGTGGCTCGCTTGTTGGCGTTGTAGTCCCAGTCGGGGTTGCCCGTTGTGTAATGTTGGTTTGTGTTGCGCTTGTTTTGGTACGTCTTCCATCTTTGTTGCATGTTGCCAAACATGCGTGACCCTCCGTCGCCATAGTAGGTTCTGCGGGCTTGTCGGCGCCAGTAGAGGATGAGCAATATGCCAAACACCATTCCGCCCAGGTGCGCCATGTGTGCCACGCCGTCGCTGTTGGTTCCTATGCCAGAGAAGAACTCCACGGCTATGGATCCGACGATGACCCACTTGGCCTTGATGGGCACGGGGATGGGAATGATGAACATTCGCTCGTTGGGGAACATCATGCCGAAGGCGAGCAGGAGGCCGTAGATGGCTCCCGAGGCACCCACGGTGGTCCAGTAGTTGAGGTATTGGCTTACGGGAATGACGGATGTTCCGATGTTTACCATCTCGTAATTGGTCAGTCCTTGGTTGAGAAATTGCACATATTGCACCAACTCTTGGCACAGTCCGGCACCTACGCCACAGAATATGTAATAAAAAAGGTATCTTTTTGCACCCCATCTGCTCTCAACGACGGCTCCAAACATCCACAGCATGAACATGTTGAGGATGATGTGGGTCCACCCGCCGTGCATAAACAGGTAGGTGAAGAGCTGGTAGAAGTGGAAGTCGTCGGCCAAGACGAAGTGCAATCCCAACAGGCTCGTGAGGTCTGTTCCAGTCACTTGCCTGAG
The DNA here is from genome assembly GCF_037460745.1 of Hallella sp. Taxonomy (NCBI): domain Bacteria; kingdom Pseudomonadati; phylum Bacteroidota; class Bacteroidia; order Bacteroidales; family Prevotellaceae; genus Hallella; species Hallella sp. Next base: position 18,772 of record NZ_JAXVAE010000113.1, read on the forward strand.
CACCAGTGTGGCGATAAACATCAGCACATTGATGATAAGCAGGTTTTTGGTGATGGTTGGTATTTTTGGCATAGCGTATTCTCGTTGATTGATTTTATCTTGAAAAGCGTTGCAAAATTACGAAAAAAGTCGGTTAAATGACTATGAAACAGTGGTTTTGCACTGTTTTTTAGTTTTTTCCTTCATTTTTTTTTATTTTTTGTTTGGATTATGAAAGTAAACGCCTATATTTGTCACCGCAAAGAGACTGAAACAAAATTTATATTCACAAAATAACCCAAAATTATGAACAAGACAGAATTAGTTAAGAAGATTGCCGATGCAGCAGGCATCACTTCTGCACAGGCCAAGGCTGCATTGGACGCTACAACAGAGGCCATCAAGGATGCTTTGGTAGCTGGTGAGAAGGTACAGCTCGTCGGTTTCGGCACATTCGCTACAAAGGAGCGTCCTGCTCGCCAGGGTGTGAACCCTCGTACGGGTGAGAAGGTTGAGCTCGCAGCCAAGACGGTTGTGAAGTTTGCCGCTGGTGCTCAGTTCGCTGATGCTGTAAACAAGTAATTGTAAAGATAATTAGTAAAAAAGCCCACGGCGTACCGTGGGCTTTTTTTTATTACTTCGATGGATGGTTGCATCCTTAGTCGTTGACCTGTGAGGGGTCCTTGCCGATGTAGGCCAGGATACCACCGTCGACGTAGAGCACGTGTCCGTTCACTGCGTCTGATGCGTGAGAGGCGAGGAACACGGCGGGGCCACCCAGCTCAGAAGGATCGAGCCAGCGGCCTGCTGGAGTCTTGGCGCAGATGAACTTGTCGAACGGATGGCGGCTGCCATCGGCCTGACGCTCGCGCAACGGAGCGGTCTGCGGTGTGGCAATGTAGCCCGGGCCAATGGCGTTGCACTGGATGTTGTAGGCGCCATACTCAGAGCAGATATTGCGTGTGAGCATCTTCAGGCCACCCTTGGCTGCTGCGTAAGCCGACACGGTCTCACGACCCAGCTCCGACATCATAGAGCACATGTTGATGATCTTACCCTCCTTGCGCTCGATCATCTCGGGAAGCACAGCCTTGGCCACGATGAACGGGCCCACGAGGTCGATGTCGATGACCTGCTGGAAGTCCTTGCGGCTCATCTCCACCATGGGGATACGCTTGATGATACCGGCGTTGTTCACCAAGATGTCGATCTGTCCGACCTCCTCGTGAATCTGCTTCACCAGTGCCTCCACGGCGTTCTCGTCGGTGACGTTGCAAACATATCCGTGCACATTCTCGATGCCAGCCTCCTTGTAGGAAGCCAGACCGCGGTCAACATGCTCCTGGTCGATGTCGTTGAAAATGATGTTCTTGATACCAGCGGCGTGGAAAGCCTTGGCGATGTTGAAGCCAATGCCGTAAGTGGCACCTGTTACCCAAGCGTTCTTACCTTCCAAAGAAAAGTCTTTCAAACTAGTCATAAGTAATATGTTTAAAATTAAAGTTTAACCTTTACCTGCAAAAATAATGCCACAGTGGGCTTTGGGAGTTTGTTTTTTCAAATGGCCGAGTACAGCCTATCTTTTGCAAAGATAGATATTTTATTTTGTTCGCGTTCATTATATAATACGTTTCTTTGGGCCAAACAACTTAAATAATTATAATTCCCCCTAATTGATTTCTCCGTTGACCGTCCCATTGCCGTGGTTCGGGTTCCCTCATTGGCGCGTAAACCAGTGGGGCTGGGTGACAAGGTGTGGTCTGTAAGGAGTGGCTTTCGCCATGCCAATGGTTGCTGGCGGTTACTTGCTTGGGGCGTCCTTGTCGTCCAAATCGTCGAAATAGCCGCAGCAGGTAGGCTCTGCATCATGCGCGATGCGCGAGTTGAAGCGCATGCGGGCATTGCGCTCAACCTCAAACATGCGGCGCGTTCCCTCCTCGTCTTGCTTAAACTCCAGGTGGTTGTCGATGGCCATCTCGTGCGCCATGCGCTCCACGTCGAGGTTGTCGGTGCCTATGAAGGTAAACGTCCACTTCAGCGTCTTCATCTTCTCGATGAGTTGTTTCACCATTCGAAGGTCGAACTCCGTTGAGCTGTTCTCCTCGCCATCGGTAATGATGGTAACGAGCACCACGTCGTCGGTGCTGGTCTGCGCGTTCACCTTGCTCACTCCTCGGCCAATGGCATCGTAGAGCGGAGTGCAGCCTGAGGGCTGATAGTCGTTCGGACGGATGGTGTGGGTGCGCTTGGCCGGCGTGTTGTCGAACACGTAGTGGGTGTTGTCGCTGTTGAAGGTGAGCAGCGTCACGTACTGTTGGGCGTTGGGCTCCTTCTCCTGCATGCGCTTCACGGTGTCGAGCGTCTCGTTGAGGCCCATCAGCGCTTGCTTCTTTATCAGGCTCATGCTGCCGCTCTCGTCCACAATAATCAGGTTTACAATTCTCTTGGTGTGGTTTCTTCTTTTTCTTTCCATGATAATAATGATTTTGGGTTGATGTTTGACTATTAAAAGATTGGGGAAGAAAAAAATGAAGGAGAACCCCCACTTTTTTTTGAAAAGTTGCTATATTTGCCGAAATGAAACACCCTACACTAAGCATTGGCCTTACCGACCAAGAAATCATTGAGGGGCTGCGCCATCGCGATTCGCAGCTGACGCGCTTCTATTTCTACGACACTTGCCGCGTAGCCTATCATGTGTGCGACAAGCGTTATGACCTGGCCCACAAGCCTGGTCTCGACTTTTTCAGCATCGCCCACGAGTATTACCTGGCGCTCGATAAGCACAACTTCCACCAGTTGGATGACCGCAAGCCCGGCATGTCGCTGCGCACGTGGATGGTCAATGGGTTCCGCTTTGTGTTGCTCGACCGCCTGAAAGCCTACAACCGCGAGTCGCGCGTGGCAACATTCGAAGAGCGCATGAGCCAATCGCAAGTGGGATTCGACCTGCCCGACGATAATTTCTCGGCCGATTTCCGCGCTACCGTCGAGGAAATATGCAGCGAGTATTTCGCACGCGACAGTCGTTCGGCCATCATTCTCAAGATGCTCCTCGTAGAAGGGTTCAAGGGGAAGGAGGTGGCCTCGCAGCTCGGCATAAGTCCATCGGCCGTGGCCCAGCGTTTCCATAAGCTCATGACCACCATCGTGGTGCCCTATTTCAAGGCCAACTACACAGCCCCAATAGCTATGAGCTGCGTAGAGATGGCCGACCAGTCGGAGCGTCCCTGCCTATCATCAGTATCGTTATTTTCAAACAATCCTACTATGCAATCCAATCATTCGAATCGTATCACGCCATCCCACATCACATCGCTTGGGCCCAATGAGATCTTTGTGTTTGGCAGCAATCTCCAGGGCATGCACGGCGGAGGTGCCGCCCGAGCCGCCCGTCTCTATTTTGGGGCCAAGATGGGCGTCGGCGTGGGACCGCAAGGCAGCAGCTACGCCATTCCCACCATGCAGGGAGGCCCCGAAACCATCCAGCCTTACGTCGACGAGTTTGTTGAGTATGCCTCTCAGCATCCTGAGCAAGTGTTTCTTGTTACGCCCATTGGCTGTGGCATAGCTGGCTTTGAGCCCGCCGACATCGCGCCGCTCTTTGCCAATGCCGTTGGGGTAGACAATATCTATTTGCCCAAGAGCTTTTGGGATGTTTTGGCGTAGGCCCGTCGGTGTCGACGGCTTGTTTCATCATTTGTTTATAATTACTAGTGATGCGATATTAATCGCTTAACTATAGTTATATATTTGATATT
>NZ_JAXVAE010000114.1:0-9024 GCF_037460745.1 Hallella sp.
GCTGTCGCTTGCCCGTCAGATGATGATGGCACAGGGCGGAAACCTTACTCTCGCCGACACGTCACAGCCCGGCTGCCACACGACATTCGTAATAATGATAAAGAGTTGACAAGTAGATGAGGAAATTTGCATTACTTGTTTATGAAACGTAAACAACTCTTGTCATGGAAAAACGAATCTCCTCGTCTACTTGTCAACTCGTCAACTTAATTTATTTGGTTCTGCGGGATTTAGTGTGAATTAACACGCCGAATCCCGCAATTAACGGCATGAGAATTGTACCTTTGTCGTCATGATGAAGAGAACTGAAGACATCCGAAGACCCGTCGATAGCCTCGGTTGATGAGGCAGGAGTCGTGAGAGGCTTGACTATTGGCAGCCCATCTATTTGGGCTAGAACCAAGGATGGCTCGGGCCTTGCAACATCGACGCTTGTCGATTAGATATGAATAGCGAAGAAAAGGTTGCTTTTGAAAATGCCGCGAACAAATTCCTGTTCCGGATAAGAGAATCGTGAAATGGTGTAAGGAGGAGGTAACTACACATGCTTGCCCTTGCCCATCCATTTCTTGATGCGGCGGGTGAGGGCTTGGGCTATTTGGCGTGTGTTCCCAGCCTTTAGGTTGAGCCAGAGCTCTTCGATGCTTCGCCCCATTTTTATCCAGGGGTGTCCCCATCCGTTGGTGCGGTAGGTGTGTTCCTTGTAGGCAACATACTCCATGACATACTTGGGGTGCTTCAGGGGGAAGGTGACGTCGTGGCGTCGCATGGTGAATATGCGGCGCAAACCATGCGGCATGGTCTGCAAGGCGGCGTAGTGGGTTGAGTCGGCTGTGGCTCCAACGTTGCTCACCATGTTGCGGGTGGGCATGATGGCGAGCCCATTGTTCATGAGCATGGAGGACCAAAACACGCTCTCGAAGAACGGTTTGCCGGCCGCGGCGTGATCGGCGCACATGCGCATGAAGTCGGAACGGTAGCCCCGTGCCTTCACCAGGTCGGCCAGTTGCTGGCGGTTGAAGTCATCGTTCATGAACGAATAGGCTCCGTCCCATTTCTCCACGACGCGCCTCCACGACGCCCAGCCCCAGATGGAGAAGGCCGATGTGAAGAAATAGTCGTAGGGAACGTTGGGTGTCACCTCATCGGTGTTGAATCCGGCCACCATGGTGATGCGCTCGTCGTGCTCATAGCGGTCGAGCATCTCCTTGCAGAAGGGCAGGAATGAAGGGGCGGGAACCACGTCGTCCTCCACGACGGCCACCTTGTCGGCCAACGAGAAGGCCCATTTCTGCGATAGGAATCCCGAGGGGTCGCATCCCTGGTTGCGCTCGCAATAGTGGCGATGCACCTCACATTCCCAATCGATGTTCTCGTCGCTGGCTATGCGTCGGCAGGCCTCCATGCCCTTGCGGTCTTTCTCGTTGCCCTCGCGGGGTCCGTCCTGATAGAGCAGGAGCTTCGATGGGCGTGAGGCTTTCACGGCGTCGAACGCCTGTTGGAACGTCTCGGGCCGGTTGAAGAAGAGCATCAACACGGCAATATCGGTCTTATAAGGATGTTTCATGGTGGGTGTGGTTTAGCGCCAATCGGTAGGTTATGTTTGTCGCGATGGCATGCGCCATCTATTCCAATTCTCGTTATTGTCTTTGCGCCCGCTTTCGCATGCGGTCCTTAAACCATCTCAGGGGGTAATAGGCCAAGCGTGGGGGAAGGGCCAGGAAGAGGCGGTGGAGCCATGGCACACGGCTGTCGACCTGCTGTCGCAAGGGGCGATAGTAGCGGTTGAGCACGTGGAACTGCCGCTTGTAGAGGAAGTTTTCGTACACCTTGATTTGGTTGAGAAGGAACCACGGCTCCATGACCTGCCACTTGGGCTGCAACGTGCGGCGCATCTCGTCGTCGTAGATGCGTATCATCCGCAGGTCCTCCACGCGCGTGTTGGGCACATCCTCCTCGTGCCAATACACCTCATCGGCGATGAACCACACCTTGGGTTCCTTCATGAGGCACTTGATTTGCATGAGGCTGTCCTCGCGCTCGATGATCTCTCGGGGCGCGTTGAGGCACCCTTCGAGCAACTGGCGCTTGAAGAGGATGCCCCACAACACGCAGAACGTGTTCTTGATGCTGAGCAGGGCGCCGATGAGCTCGTCGCTGTTGTGCCATCCGCGGCGCCCCGAGTCGCAATGGGCGTGATACTGATTGGTGAATGTTCCGATCACCTCGTCGGCGCCCGAGGTCACCATGGCTTCGTGCAGGGCAGCCATGGCGTGGGGTGTGAGCATGTCATCGGCGTCGGCGAACATGATGTATCGGCCCCGCGCCTCGGCCACTCCATGCCGGCGCGCCGCCGTTACGCCCCCATTGGGCTGGTGGAACACGCGCACCCTATCGTCGTGCTGGGCCAGCGTGTCGAGCTTGGCGGCCGATCCGTCGGTGCTTCCGTCGTCGACGGCCACAATCTCAAAGTCGCTGAAATCTTGCGTGAGGATGCTCTCCAGGCAACGGTCTATGTAGTCGACCTTGTTGTAAACAGGGATGATGACGGATATTTCCATACCAGTTATTTTTTGAATTTGTTCTTGGCGAATTGCAGGCACTCCTCCAAAATCTGCACGTGCGCCACCTTCATGACGGCGAAATAGAGCACGCCCGCCATGGCTATGCGTGCGAGCAGCAGCACGATGGGCGTGCCGATGGCCTGTGTGCAGCATCCGGTTACGGCCATCACGCCACCGGCGGCGAGCAGGAAGGGCGCCATGTCTTTCACCACCTGCCACAGGCTGAGGCCGATGAGGCGGTGGGCTTGCGTCTGCCATGCCAGCAGCCATAGGATGTTGAAGCCGCTGTAGACGGTAATCATCACAAGGATGCCGAGGCTGTGGGTGCAGAGCATGAGGATGATTTGCAGGGCTATCTGGAGAATGTTGCACCACATGTTGATGTCGGCGCGGCCATGCCCTATGACCATGTTCTGATACAAGGTGTAGAAGGGGAAGAAGGCTCCGCTCACGGCCAGGATCTGCAACAAGGGCACGGCGTCGATCCATTTGGCGCCGATGGTGATGAGGATGAACTCGCGCGCCACGAGCACCAGGCCGAACATGGCGGGGAAGGCGAGGAACGCCGTGAACCGCATCATCTTGCGGAAGACGCGCAACTCGCGCTCGCGCTCATTGGCAATCGACGCAAAGACGGGTTGCGCCACTTGCTGCGTGGTGTTGGAAACGAGCGAATAGGCCATGAAATTCCACTTGTAGGCTTGGCTGTAGTTGCCCAATATGTCCTTGTTGAAGAACTTGCCGATGATAACCGACATGATGTTGTTGTTCACGGTGTTCATCACCATGACCACGAGGATGTTCATGCTGAAGCCAAACATCTTGCGTATGGGCCTGAGGTCGATGTGGAGCGAGGGCCGCCATGGCACGTAATAGTAGCGCCCCACGTTGAGGATGGTGATGTAGAGCACCTGCTGCCACGCCAGGCTCCAATAGCTATAGCCCAGGAAGGCGAGCGTTACGCCGGTAAGCCCCGAGAGGATCAGGGCGAGCGAATTGATCATGGTCATCTCCTTCACCATGAGTTTCTTGGTGAGGTAGGCGTTGGGCGTGATGCCGAAGCTGCCCACGACGAACGACAAAAAGACGAAATGCGACAAGGGCGTGAGCACCGGTTGGTGGAAGAAATCGGCGATGAGCGGCGCCGCGAACCACAGGATGGCGTAGAGCGAGAAGCTCATGAGGATGTTGAACCAGAACACCGCGTTGAAGTCCTCGTGCTTGGGATCCTTCATGTTGATGAGGTAGGTGCTGAATCCCGAGCTCTGCAAGTTGCCCGCTATGGCCGTGAAGATGGCGATGTATCCGATGATGCCATACTCGCCCGGCGACAACAGCCTTCCCAGCATGATGCCGATGAGCAGGTTGAGCACCTGTGTGGTGCCGCTATTGAGCGCCCCCCAGAAGAGGCCCTTGGTGGTTTTCTCTTTGAGTGTGTCTGCCATAGATGGGTGTTTGTCATTGCTCCGACGCGCCGTTGTAGCCCGGCTTGTCGATGATTTTCCTCACTTCGCGGTAAGGAATCTTTCGGTTCAGGTCCATGAACACCACGTCGTGTTGCACGCGTTGCTCCACGGGCGGCAGCTGGCGCCAGTTGCCATACGATGTCACGAGATAGTCCTCGTAGCGTGTGGGCACCACGATGCTGATGTCCTCGAAGGGCAGCGTCGTTCCGTCGCCGAAGATGTCGGCCGTAAGGTTCTTCTCGCGTGAGGTGTAGCTCGAGCTGAAGCAGATGTGGTTGGAGCGTGTGCCGTGGTAGGCGCGCAGCTCCCGCTCCATCCGTCCCACGAGATAATTGCGGATGGGTGTTCGGAAGAGGGCGTAGCTGATGTCGCCCAACGTGAGTCGCAGGCTCTGCTTGGTGATGTTGCCAAGGATGTTGGCCCACGACTTGCGCAACAGGTCGGCGGCAATCATCTTGCGCAATTTCAGCATGCGGTCGCAGTAGCGTTGGCGCTCGTTGTCGTCATCGGGCACCACATCGAGTGGGAACACGTCGATGTAATTGCCGAAACTGATGCGGTATTCGGTCCATTCGCAAATGGTTGAATGGGCGTTGCAGAATTTGGCGAAGGGCAGATAATACTCCTTGTCGTGAACATATTCCACCTGCTCATAGCCCTTGGGCGGGTTGGTTCGCATGAGGCGCAGGTAACGGTCGTAGTCGTCGCGCATCATGTAGACGTCGATGTCGTCGTCCCAAGGTATGAAGCCGTGGTGGCGCGCCGCACCCAGCACGGTGCCATAGGCGGCGTAGTACTTGAGGTTGTTGGCTTGGCAGAACGCTATGAAGGCCTTGAGGGTCTCGAGGGTCATGGCTTTTCGCTGCGCCAGTTGTTCTTCGGATAGAATCTTCATGTGTTTGGTGTGGGCAAGCGGCGCCCTCGCGTGTGCTCCGTGGGGGTGCCGCTTGCCTTGTGTGGCGTGTTTGTTGAGGGTTATTTGGTTCCCGGGATGAGCTCCAGGATCTGCTTGATGGGCATGCAGAAGGGGTCGGTCTCGAGCGATCGCTCGTTCTCAAGGATGGTCTCGGCGCACTTGCACATGGCGGGATAGGCTGCGCGGAGCATGTGGTTGGCGTAGATAACCACGTTGACGCCCCACGAGATGAGCTCGTCTTCCTTGACGTGGTTGTAGGAGGTTGGCACCACGATGATGGGCACGAAGGGGTGCTTCTCGCGGAACTTGGCGCAGAACTCCTTGATGTCGTCGCCGCTCTTGTTGCGGCTGTGGATCATGATGCCGTCGGCACCCGCGTCGACGTATGCGAAGCTACGCTCCAGGGCGTCGGCCATGGGCTGTCCGGCGATGAGGCTCTCGCAGCGTGCGATGATCATGAAGTCGTTGGTGATCTGGGCGGCCTTGCCCATGCGTATCTTGTGGCAGAAGTTCTCTATGGAGTCTTGCGTCTGCTTCACCTCGGTTCCGAAGAGCGAGTTCTTCTTCAGTCCGGTCTTGTCCTCGATGATGATGGCCGACACGCCGTTGCGCTCCAGGGTGCGAACGGTAAACTGGAAGTGCTCGGGCAGTCCGCCGGTGTCGCCATCGTAGATGATGGGCTTGGTGGTGCACTCGAGGATGTTGGTGAGGTCTTGCATGCGCGTGGTGAGGTCTACGGCCTCAATGTCGGGCTTGCCCTTCGAGGTGGAGTCGGTGAGCGATGACGACCACATGCCGTCGAAGGCGCGAATTTCCTGACCCTTCTTCACCTCGTAGCGCTCGATGATGAGCGCCGAGAGGCCGTCGTGGGCCTCGAGGATGCGCACGATGGGCTTGGCGGCGATGAGCCGGCGCAGCGATTTCAGGCGTATGTCGGGTGTGGTGCCGATGGCTTTCACCTCATCGAAGAGCGACGACGAGTTGATGCCCTTGGTGTAGGGCACCTCCACCACCTCGCCGCCGAGGTCGGCCATCACCTTGATGCACTCCAGGCGGAGCTCCGAGTCGCGGCCCTCTTTCCAGTTGTCGCCATGGATGAGGATGTCGGGACGATACTTCTGCAGGTTGGGAATGTAGCTGTATTCGTCCTGCGGCACCACGTGGGCCACGCCGCGAATGTTCTTGATGACTTGCTCGCGCTGCTCGTAGGTCATGTAGGGCAGGCGTGAGCGATAGGTGGCAATGGCCTTGTCGGTGTAGAGACCGATGGTTAGTTCGCCCAACTTGGCGCCTTCGTTGATGATATTGATGAGGCCGGGGTGAAGGATGTCGCCGACCATTCCGAGATAAACGTTCTTGCTCATGTATTGTTAGTTTCTTTAGTTTTCGCATGAAAAATAGCCCTGTGGGCCCTTGCCGCAGAAGGCTTGGCCGAGGGTTGCCGCATCTGTATGCGCTATCTTTGCAAAGATAATGATTATTATTGAGAAATCGGCTCGTCTTTCCTAAAAAACTCATTTTGCGGCAAAGTGGTTGCCAATGATGCGTTTTTGGGGGGCTTGCCCCACTTTTTCGCATTTTGTTGTCAATCTTTTCGGTTTTCAAACGTATAGTAGGTAAGAGGCCGACAAAAGCCTCTCTCAATTTGTTGAATCATCATAATAGAATCCTAATGAAGAAAACTATCATGTTGCTGTTCGCCCTGCTGTTGGCGACAGGAATGAAAGCCGACGAGACTGACACGTTGGCCATCGACGCCATCTATAAGGAACTGCTGGCCCGACCGGGCGTTACGCAGACCGCCGTGCGCTATACGGGCGGCTGGGGGGCGGGCTGCGCAAACTTCTCCTGGCTCCAAGGTGAAGGAAGCGGATGGACCGTGGGCAACCGACTGACGCTGAAGGGGGTGGACAAGGCTGAGGCCGACCGCATCATGCAGGTGTTTAAGAAGTATCATGAGCGAACCCATGTGGCCATGGGCGAAGGCAGGGCCGACATGGGGCTCGAACGTTTCCGTATGTTCTACGGGATGAGGTGGTCGGCCGGAACACTCTATTTCTTGAAAGCCAGGAAGTTGGGCAGTGAGTTTTGTGTGCCGTTCGACTGGTTTTTCCGCGACTACTATAAGCCCAAGAGAAACCTGGGCGACGCCTGGGCCGCCATCGACGCACCCACACGCCGCTTGCTCGGACTGAGCCATCTGTGGAGTGGGGTGAAGCAAAACTTCGTGTTCATGAATCGGGTCAGCGTTGATTGGGACAGCCTGTACGTGGCCATGATACCGAAGATCAAGGCCGCCGCCAACGACGAGGAGGCCACACGCCTCTTGCAACGCATGGCCGCCACGTTGCACGATGGCCACACCTTCGTGTATTCCGATTACCCACAGGACCTGCGCACCATGCCCCTCACCACGCGGTGGATCGACGGGAAGGTGTATGTCGATCAGGTGTTGAGCTCGGCTTTTGCCCGGAAGGGCGTGCGACGTGGCCTGCAGGTGGTGGCCGTCAATGGCGAAGCGCCTGAGGTGTACGCCCAGCGCGAGTTGGCGCCCTATGTGTCGTCGTCCACCCCACAATGGCTTATACATAATATGTACGACGACAAGAACCTGACGATGGGTGGCGACAACCGCCAGATGACCTTGACGCTGAGCGATGGCAAGCGTGAGGTGAGCGTAGGCTACAACTTCGACGGAAGTGGGTTCGACATCAGGCCCCAGCAGAATGACATGCCCATCAGGTTCTCCCTGCTCAAGGGGGGCGTAGGCTATCTGCGCATCGACAACTTCATGGATGGGCGAATCTGTCGCGAGTTTGACAAGCTCTATCCGCAAATCCTGCAGACGCGCGCCCTCATCATCGACGTGCGCGACAATCCCGGAGGCAACTCGGGCAATGGCGACCATGTGGCGCGCCATTTCATCGCACAAAGTCTGCGTGCGGGTGCGTGGGAGAGCAGGGAGTATATCCCAGCCTTCGCCTCGTGGAGAATGGCCGAGAGGGTCTATCGGCAGGAGGGCGCCCTGATGGCGCTGGATGCCAACAGCAAGCTCGAACGCTACACGAAGCCCGTGGCGTTGCTGGTGAATCGTGGCACCTTCTCGGCCGCCGAGGACTTCACCGCCCTCCTGCGCGCCACCGGCCATTGTGCCTTGGTGGGTGAGCCCACGGGCGGAAGCACGGGCAATGGCGTGCGCATCGCGGTCATTCCGGGGGTGTGCACCGCCAACATCTGCTCCAAGCACGACTATGCCCCCGATGGCTACGACTTTGTGGGCAAGGGCTTTGTGCCCGACATTGCCGCCCCCGAGAGCTACAAGACCTATTTCAAGGACAAGCAAGACAACGCCATGACCAAGGCCCTGCAGTGGCTGAACAAGCAGATACGCAAGTGAAAATGGCCCAGTGGGGCATGAAAACCTCAACATACTCTCTCTAAGTTATTCATCGTGGTGGTGCTTCTTCGGAGGCGCCACCTTTATTTTGGCTCATCCGACATTTGGAGTGATTTGAAGTGCGCATCACATCTAATAGCCCTGGCCTTAGACGGCTTTCACAACGAATAGTTAATTTAGCCTCAGACGGCGTAACAACGAATTTCTCTCTAAACGAATTGTTGTAATCGTTTTACGATTACCAATTTGAACTAATTTGGCTAACGCAATTAGAAAAAAATTCGAAAATTCGGGAAATTCGTTGTTACCGCGTCTGAGCGTAAATACTCACGTGTGTCATTTATCACTCCAGATGCCGGATGAACCTTCTGTCTTCCTTCATGCGGAAGGGTGCTGGAAGAGTGTGTGTTGTTGGGTATTTTGGTGAAAAAGTTGTGTCGAGAATTGGAGTGAAATAGCGTGCGTAAAAGCCATTTTTGTCGTCTCGAACCCCGTGAAATGTGACTTGCGCTTGCGGTTAGGCATCTTTCGAGTTGCGAAACATGCCTAACCGAACCACCGTTTGGTGTCTTTCGCACGACCGATGGGCATGTTTCGCATTGCGAAAAGGCATGTTTTATAGTGAAAAATTACTAGTGATGCGATATTAATCGCTTAACTATAGTTATATATTTGATATTT
>NZ_JAXVAE010000115.1:0-39170 GCF_037460745.1 Hallella sp.
TTATTTGATGAATTTTAATAACTATGCGATTTTATCGCATCAGTACTAATTGTAGGTTTTTAATGCATAGGTTCTTAGCCTGGACGGTTTGACAAGATAGAACCTTTTAAAATCTTGCCATGTCCTTTGGATGAATAAGCTGGTTTCTTATGTGGATCGTTAGAGTGGGAAGGATGTTCGAGAGTTGCCTTACTTTGCGGCAAAGGTTCGGTAGGCGTTGAGCAACTTCTTGTCATACTGGTTTTCGGCGTAGCCGCTACCATTGTAGAGACGGGCGAAGGTAGCCCAGTTTTTCGCCTGCAATGCGGGAAGCATGCCTGCCGACTTGCGTATGAAGCGGCAGAACACGATGAGCTGGTTGCGCTCGCTCTGGCTCATGAACGCCACAAACTGCGACACGCTCTTGTATCCACAGAGCGCGTAGTGGAAGCCCATGATTTGGAACATGCCCCAGCTTGCCGATGCGTTGGCGGCGTCGACGTTGATCTTGCGGGCTTGCTCCAGGCGCGCATATTCGGCCAATCCGCCCTTGTAGTGTGCCTTGCTCCACCTGGGATAGAGTATGCCCGGGTTGGCGGCTGCGAACCTCTCGGGGTTGATGCGGCGCTGCTTGAGTTGGCTCCAGAACACATGGCCCTCGAAGAGGATGGCGGGCTTGCTTGGCGCGAAGAATCCTCCTCGGCCGCCCGTCTCCACTTTCTGCACCGCCTTGAGCGCAGCCGGCTCACAGTCGATGAGCTTTGCGGCGAGGCAGAAATCCTCGTCGGTAAGGTGCTCGTGCGCGGGCCGCCCGTCGAAGAGCAACACCTCCCATGTGCCGTTGCCCACAACGCCGTCGGCTCCCAGGTTGTGTTTCTTCTGGAAGGCCTTCACGGCATTGAGCGTGCCTGGGCCGAAGTCGCCGTCGGCCTTGATGTTATGTCCTATGCGAGCGAGCTCCGACTGTAAGAATTTTACATCTTCGCCGCACATTCCTTGTTTCAGTAATTTCATGTTCGTTTACTTGGTTTATGGTGGATTGAAGTATGAGGGAGTTCGACAACCGATGGCAGCATGTCGCTCCTCGGTTGCAAAGTAATGGGAAAAATCGTCAACCGAGTAGGATATTTCTTACAAAGAATGGCCAATTTCTTACATTTTTCAGTTTCATTCCTTATTTTTCGACAAATGACAGTATGCTTGTCCACCTATCGAGGCTGAGAAGTGGAAATGGCGGAAACCACGAATGGCAACCGCCTTACTTGTTCCAGCGGATTTCATGGTGTAACGAATTATGATGCAACATGACAAGAAAAAACATCCTCAAAGCGCGCATCCGACATTGGCCCTTATATATATAATAAGGTGAAGGCATAGCTAAGAAGAACCGAAAGGTGCCAAATACCACAATCGTGGTATGCCAAATGCCACATGTTAGCTATTTCAGGAAATGGCGGATGGTTGTACCTTTGCAACCGTGAACAGTTAATATCAATAAATGTATTAGTCGAACCCACCGCCGACCTCCCATTAAGGCCCACGGCGGTTAAAAAAGAGAAAGGGAATAACAATGAGCAACGAAAAGAAACTTCACTTCGAGACACTTCAACTTCACGTAGGTCAGGAACAGGCCGACCCCGCAACCGACGCCCGCGCCGTGCCCATCTACCAAACCACCTCGTATGTGTTTCATAGCGCCCAGCATGCCAGCGACCGTTTCCATCTGAAGGATGCCGGCAACATCTACGGTCGTCTGACCAACACCACACAGGGCGTTTTTGAGGAGCGCGTGGCGAAACTGGAAGGCGGAGTGGGCGGACTGGCCGTTGCCTCAGGTGCCGCAGCCGTTACCTACGCCATCACCAACCTGGCCTATGCCGGCGACCACGTGGTGGCCACGCAGACCATCTATGGCGGCACCTATAACCTGCTGAAGCACACCCTGTCGAAATACGGCATCTCCACCACGTTTGTCGCCCCCGACGATTACGATGCCCTGGAGGCCGCCATCCAACCCAACACCAAGCTGGTGTTCATCGAAACACTGTGCAACCCCAACTCCAACATCTCCGATATTGAGCGCACGGCCGAGATAGCCCACCGCCACGGCATTCCCGTGGTTATCGACAACACCTTCGGCACGCCCTACCTCATCCGTCCGTTGGAGCACGGAGCCGACATTGTGGTGCACTCGGCCACGAAGTTTATAGGTGGCCACGGATCGAGCCTGGGTGGCGTCATTGTCGACGGAGGCAAGTTCGATTACTTCCAAAACGATAAGTTCCCCGGTTTCACCCAGCCCGACGAGTCGTACTACGGCTTGGTCTTCGGCAACATTCCCGCCCCGTTTGTTACCCGCGTGCGCGCCCTTCTTCTGCGCGATGAGGGCGCTTGCATCTCGCCGTTCAACGCCTGGGTGCTGCTGCAGGGCTTGGAGACGCTGAGCCTCCGTGTGGAGCGCCACGTGTTCAACACGCTGAAGGTCATTGAGTATCTGAAGAGCCAGCCACAGGTAAAGAAGATCAACCACCCGTCGCTGCCCGACCACCCCAACCACGATCTCTACGAGCGCTACTTCCCCAACGGCGCCGGATCCATCTTCACCTTTGAGATCGATGGCGACCAACAGAAGGCGTGGGACTTCATCGACCACCTGCAAATCTTCTCCAACTTGGCCAACGTGGCCGATGTGAAGTCGCTGGTGGTGCATCCGAAGAGCACCACCCACTCGGAACTCTCTGAGGAGGAGGCCACGCAGCAGGGCATCTACGACGGAACCATCCGCCTGAGCATCGGAACGGAGCATTACCAAGACCTCATCGACGACCTCGACCAGGCGTTTGAGGCCGTGAAGTAACCTCGCCAGCGCGGCCTTACCCCACCAGCCGCGCCTCCATTGGCAGGGGCGTGAGCCATAGCGCAACATGCCAAGACAAAACGAACAACCCCAAGTTTACGATTATGACACACAAGAACATCACCGACCTCATTGGCCACACGCCACTGGTCGAACTCAGCAAGTTTTCCGCTCTTCAGGGCCTCGACACGCCCATCATAGCGAAGGTGGAGTTTTTTAACCCTGGCGGCAGCGTGAAAGACCGCGTGGGCCTGGCCATGATAGAAGATGCCGAGCGGAAGGGAACCCTCAAGCCGGGCGCCACCATCATCGAGCCCACCAGCGGCAACATGGGCGTGGGCCTGGCGTTGGCCTCCGCCGTGAAGGGCTACAAGCTCATCCTCACCATGCCCGAGACGATGAGCGTGGAACGTCGCAACCTTGTGAAAGCTTATGGGGCGCATGTGAAACTGACACCTGGAAAGGACGGCATGCCCGGAGCCATCAAGGCCGCCGAGGCGTTGCGCCAAAGCATTCCCGGGGCGGTGATCCTCGAACAGTTTGAGAACCCGGCCAACCCACGCAAGCATTACGAGACCACGGGTGTGGAGATATGGAACGACACCGACGGCAAGATCGACATCTTCGTGGCGGGCGTGGGAACCGGCGGCACCATCTCGGGTATCGGCAAGTACCTGAAGGAGCAAAAACCCAACGTGAAGGTGGTGGCCGTGGAGCCCGCCTCATCGCCCGTGCTCAATGGCGGCCCATCGGGCGCACATAAGATCCAGGGCATTGGCGCCGGCTTTGTGCCCAAGACCTACGACGCCAGCGTGGTCGACGAGGTGCTCGACATCGCGGGCGACGACGCCATCCGCGCCGGTCGCCAGTTGGCCCAGAACGATGGGATGTTGGTGGGCATCTCATCGGGTGCAGCCGCCTTCGCCGCAGCCCAGTTGGCCAAGCGCCCCGAAAACAAGGGCAAGACCATCGTGGCCCTGCTGCCCGACACCGGCGAGCGCTACCTCTCGACCGTGCTCTACGCCTTCGACGAGTATCCGCTATAATGGCGCAGGGCGCACGATCGCAAGCTAACTTCATAGCCATATCACTATTGTTTTGGATAAGCGAGGATTGCCTTCATGAGGCAGTTCTCGCTTATTTGTTGGGGCAAACCATGTAAAACAAGGCGTTTGGGTGAGCCAAAACGTGTAAAATAAGGCGTTTGCGAATTGTTATTTTGGCGTCTTTCCTCCGTAAGGGAGGGAGCGTTGCTGATGGGCCGTTCAGCGCCCATGCCTGATAATGGGAATGCAAATTATGGCAACAAACTATACTGAAATCTACATAGCTGGCAACGACGACGGAAGGATTTGGCTGAAATACGCGATTCTCAGCACTATTACACAACCTGCTGATAACCAAAGCGTTATATAAAGAACAAAGATTTTTACCTTCCACAATTAACATTTTGCGCTGCGAAACATGCCTAACCGAGAGACGATAGATGGTCTTTCGTGGCTCGAAACATGGCCTTTCGAGGTGCGGTTAGGTAGGTATCGCAAAACGAAAGATGCCTAACGGTGGGCGCGCAACGCAAAATGGGGACGGCGAGCGCGGAAAAACGACGATTTCGCTGGCTGGTTCAACCCAAAACGCCGCACAACTTTTACACCAAAATATCGAACAGAACATCACCCTCGCCCTACTATGCCTACAAACTTAGGCATACTTATGTTTAACCCAAATCGGCCATTAGATTTCAATTCTTGTTAGTGTTTGTTTCGAGCAGGTTGCGACATTCTCGTTGAAGCCATAGCGGGCTATGGCGAAACGCGAATGGAAGCAAGATGCCGAAAGAAACGCTGACAAGAGTTGGAAAGAAGCCATAAAATCATAATAACTCACCTATTTCGGTCTAACGACCGATTTGGGCTTAATACTTAAAAAACGTTAACGTCGTTGATAAAGGCCACATGTTTGCGTTTATAGAATAGGAACCAAAGAAAACAATGACTGAACAAGAGTTTGTCGACATAGTGCCACAACTGAGAGCGCTGGCCTTGCAGAAAGCCCTTAGCTACCCATCGGCATCCGATTGGGCAGACGATGTGGCGCAAGACTCGCTCATCAAGATGTGCGCCCTCAGGGAAAGCGTCAGTTCGCGGCAACACGCCTTAGGGCTGGTGGCCACCATGGCGCGGCACCTTACCATCGACCGACTCAGAAAGGAGCACACCGTAGGGCTCGAACAGGCGCGAAACATCGCCGCCACCGAGCGGGCCTCGGAACGGGTGGAAGAAGAAAGCTACGGCAAATGGCTCGACAAGGCTCTCAAAAAACTGCCGCCCACCGAATACCAGGTGCTACACCTCAGGCAGGTGGAGAAACTTAGCGCCGAAGAGATTGCCGCCATCGTGGGCATATCGCCACGATCAGTGGGAACGCTACTCTCAAGGGCAAGAAAACGACTGTTGGAACAAATAAAAAAAGGCAAGTGCTTATGACAAACGACAATATCAGGAATCTGCTCGAACGCTTCATGGAGGGCGAGACCTCGCTTGAGGAGGAACAGCGCATCGCAAGATGGTTTAACGACCATCCGCAGGTGGACGCCGACTTGGAGAACTACCGTCTGATGTTCGCCTATTTCGACGAGGGCATGCCACGAAAGACGGCTAACAAGAACCGCCATGCCAAGTGGTACGTGGCCCTGGCGGCCGCCGCCTCGCTGGCGCTCATCATAGGCATGGTGTGGCCCAGCGCCGAACCAGGCAACCCGTGGTTGGCCGACAACCAGCAACCCACCATCGTCGACACCCTGGCCACGCCCGCCAACACCAAGGCAAAGCCCACGGCCAAGCGCAAGAAGGCCGACACGCTGCGTATCAAGGAGGAAACGGAGAAGAACGTGAAGCGTTATCGCCGCTATTACTTCTCGCCCGCACCACCCAAGGTGCTGCTGGCCGAGGCCAAGCCAAGCGATCTGGCGTCGCCCATCAGCTGGCCAAAGGTGCAACCGGCGCAGGTGCACATAGCCAAAGAAACACCAACGACGGTCGACATCGGCCTTGAGTCGCTGAGCGACATCGACGACCATCTGGTGGCAGAAGCGCTGAAACAGTTGAAGCGCTCGCAAGAGGAGCTCTTCGAAGAGGCTCTCGACTCGCTCAACACGCAGATGCAACTGGCGGGACTCACCGAGAGCGATGAGGAAACCGAAGAGATATACTAACGCACCAAAGAATGGTTGGACGGAAGAAAAAAAAATCATCGCATCACATATAAAAACATCCAAGGCGCAATGCCGAAAGGCGGCGCCCAAACTCTAAAACACTCTTATCTCATGAACAAGAACATACTGAAAAAGCTGGCACTAAGCTGCTGCTTGGCCTTGGCCTCCACACTGGTCATGGCACAGAAATCGGTCGACCAGATGTCGGAAGCGTTCAACAACTTCACCACGAAACTGCTGAAAAACAAGCAGGTGACACTCGTCGTGAACGACCAGTACGAAGGTGGCTACATCCACAAATACCAGTTTGATGCACCCATCAGCGTCCTGCAGAAGTTCGACGACACCATGCTCGAATGCAGCAGCGCCTCGTTTCAGTCGTTCGTAAAAACTGCCGGCACCGAGTCGGGCTCTAAAAAGGAAATTAGGTTGGCCTACGACGTGGGCAACAAGAGCACATACGTCTTCCCCGTGGAGATCGACAACAACTACAACATGCAACTCATGCGCGACCCCAAGGACGAGAGCATGCGCTACGCCTACATGCTCACATGGGCCAAGAGGGGCGACCGGGCCGTCGGACACGTGGTGGAGATCTACGGAAAAGACCCACAAGCTCCATCGACCAACAAAAAGGACACGGAACTGAACGAAAAGCCCAAGACCGCCCTGGAGTTCATGCAGGCGTTTGGAACCTTGCGCTCCATCTACCTCAAGCAAAACGACGAGCTCCGCAGAGATCTCGAATGGAACGGAAAAACGTGGGGACGCAAGCAGAGCGACAAGCTGCCGCTGGTGACGGCCGTGGCCAACAAGATATCGAGCCTCTGCGCCAATTACATCCACCTGCTGTCGAACCCCGAAAAGCAACTGGTGCAACGTACGCTCAGGGACATGCAATCTTCAGCCAACGACAAGTATGTGGGAAACATCTTCGCCACAGCCGCAGACAACATGAGCTTCAAACGCAAAAAACCCTAAGCATGATTATACTAAAATAAGGAAACATTTGTAATTTGGTTCGGGAGGGGCACAACTGTCGCGAGGACAGCCACGTCCCTCCTTTTATTATTTATAGGTGGGGGCTATCCATGAGAACACAGCCACCATCAACAACCCGCTTTTACCCCAAACGCAAGTGCAAACGCTTGCACGCACAAAGCATGGGAACACAATACTGCACAAACACTTTGTTTTGTGCAGAGACTTGCGGTTTTAGTGCCATTTGTTTGGCGGAAGAGTAAAATATTTGTATATTTGCGCCCGTATTTCGGAAATATCACAATTATATATCATTTATATGAAATTGAAAATTGTTGTGCTTGCCAAGCAAGTACCCGACACAAGAAATGTGGGTAAGGATGCCATGACAGCCGAAGGCACAGTCAACCGCGCCGCACTGCCTGCTATCTTCAATCCCGAAGACTTGAACGCCTTGGAGCAAGCGCTCCGCATTAAAGACCTGAACCCTGGAACTACTGTAACCATGCTCACCATGGGTCCTCCAAGAGCCGGTGAAATCATCCGCCAAGGACTCTACAGAGGCGCCGACGACGGATTCCTTCTCACCGACCGCAAGAGCGCCGGTGCCGACACCCTCGCCACATCGTATTTCCTCTCGCAGGCCATTGCCAAGATCGACCGCGAACTGGGACATGTGGACCTCGTGATTGGCGGACGACAGGCCATCGATGGCGACACCGCACAGGTGGGACCGCAGGTGGCACAGAAGCTCGGACTCAACCAGGTGACCTACGCTGAGGAGGTCATCAAGGTGGAAGACGGCAAGGCTACCATCCGTCGCCACATCGACGGCGGCGTAGAGACGGTTGTCGCTCCCCTGCCGGTGCTCATCACCGTGAACGGAACGGCTGCACCCGCACGCCCCTGCAACGCCAAGCGCGTCATGAAATACAAGTACGCCACATGCCCCATGGAGCGCAAGGGAGACGAGCCTTGGACCGACCTCTACGCTTCGCGCCCCTACCTCACGCTGGGCCAGTGGAGCATCGCCGACTGCGGAGCCGACTACGAGCAGTGTGGTTTGGCAGGTTCACCCACAAAGGTGAAGGCCGTGCAAAACATCGTGTTCCAGGCCAAAGAGAGCAAGACGCTCACCAGCAGCGACGCTGACGTGGAGAGCCTCATCAAGGAATTGTTGGACGAAAAGATTATTGGCTAAGCAGATATGAACAACGTTTTTGTATATTGCGAGATTGAAGGCACTACCGTTGCCGAAGTATCTCAGGAATTGCTCACCAAGGGCCGCAAGCTGGCCAACCAGTTGGGCGTAGACCTCAACGCCGTGGTGGCAGGAACAGAAATCAAGAACAAAGTGGAAGACCAGATCCTTCCCTATGGTGTCGACAAGCTCTTTGTGTTCGACGCCGAGGGGCTCTTCCCCTACACATCGGCTCCCCACACCGACATTCTCGTCAACCTCTTCAAGGAGGAGAACCCGCAGATCGCCCTGCTTGGCGCTACCGTCATCGGCCGCGACCTCGGACCTCGCGTGTCGTCGTCGCTGACCAGCGGTCTGACTGCCGACTGCACCCAGCTCGAGATTGGCGACTTCGACGACAAGAAGAGCGGCAAGCACTACGACAACCTGCTCTACCAAATCCGCCCCGCATTCGGCGGAAACATCGTGGCAACCATCGTCAACCCTGACCACCGCCCACAAATGGCCACCGTTCGTAGCGGCGTCATGCAGAAATCCCTCTACGAGGGCAACGCAAAGGGCGAGGTGGTTTATCCCGATGTGGCCAAATACGTGCCCGAGACCGACTTTGTAGTGAAGGTTATCGACCGCCAGGTGGAGGCCGCCAAGAACAACCTGAAGGCCGCCCCCATCGTTGTGGCTGGTGGATATGGCGTAGGAAGCAAGGAAAACTTCGACATGCTCTTCCAGCTTGCCAAGGAGCTCCACGGTGAGGTGGGCGCAAGCCGCGCCGCAGTCGACGCCGGATGGGTCGACCACGACCGCCAGGTGGGACAGACGGGTGTCACCGTTCATCCCAAGGTTTACATCGCTTGCGGTATCTCTGGACAGATCCAGCACATCGCTGGTATGCAAGACGCCGGCATCATCATCTCAATCAACAACGACCCCGAGGCTCCCATCAACAAGATTGCCGACTACGTGATCGTGGGCAATGTGGAAGATGTCGTACCGAAGATGATTAAGTACTACAAACAGAATTCTAAATAAAAGACACAGCCTAACTGCCCTGTCACACCCCAAGGGGCGGTGGGCGTCACAAAGCATACAACTATGGCAAACTATTATAGTGATCATCCTGAGATTGAATTCCATCTCAATCATCCGCTGATGCAGCGCATCGTTGAGTTGAAGGAGAGAGAGTATGTCGACAAGGACCAGTTCGACGACGCTCCCGTCAACTACGACGACGCCATTGAGAACTACAAGCGTCTGCTCGACATCACGGGCGACGTGGCCGCCAACATTCTCGAGCCCAACTCGGAGAGCGTCGACCTCGAGGGTCCGCACCTCGAAGACGGCCGCATGATTTACGCCAGCAAGACCTACGAGAACCTCGACGCCACACGCAAGGCCGGCCTTTGGGGCATTTCCATGCCGCGCCGCTTCGGAGGCCTCAACGTTCCCAACACGGTGTTCTCCATGCTTTCGGAGGTCATCGCGGCAGCCGACGCTGGTTTCCAAAACGTGTGGTCGCTGCAGAGCTGCATCGATACGCTCTACGAGTTTGGATCCAAGGAGCAGCAGGAGAAGTACATTCCCCGCATCTCTGAGGGCGAGACCATGTCAATGGACCTCACCGAGCCCGACGCTGGTTCCGACCTGCAGCGCGTCATGCTGAAGGCTACCCAAGACGCCGATGGCACCTGGCGACTCAACGGTGTGAAGCGCTTCATCACCAACGGCGACTCTGACCTGCACCTCGTGCTGGCTCGTTCCGAGGAAGACACACACGACGGACGTGGCCTGTCAATGTTTATCTACGACAAGCGCGACGGTGGAGTTACCGTGCGCCACATCGAGCACAAGCTCGGTATCCACGGTTCGCCCACCTGCGAGCTGGTGTTCAAGAACGCCAAGTGTGAGCTCTGCGGCGAGCGTCGCTTAGGCCTCATCAAGTATGTGATGAGCCTGATGAACGGCGCACGCCTGGGAATCGCCGCACAGTCGGTGGGTGTGGAACAGGAAGCCTACAACGAGGGTCTGGCCTACGCCAAGGAGCGCGAGCAGTTTGGCAAGAAGATCATTACCTTCCCCGCCGTTTACGACATGCTCTCTCGCATGAAGGCCAAGCTCGACGCCGGTCGTTCGCTGCTCTACATGACCGCCCGCTACGTGGACATCTATAAGGCTCTCGAGGACATTTCGCGCGAGCGCAAGCTCACTCCCGAGGAGCGCAAGGAGATGAAGCAGTACAGCCGCTTGGCCGACGCCTTCACTCCGCTGGCCAAGGGCATGAACTCAGAGTATGCCAACCAGAACGCCTACGACGCCATTTCCATCCATGGCGGTTCGGGCTTCATCATGGAGTATAAGTGCCAGCGCCTGTATCGCGACGCCCGTATCTTCTCTATCTACGAGGGAACAACACAGTTGCAGGTGGTGGCTGCCGTGCGTTACATCACCAATGGAACCTATCTCAACATCATCAAGGAGATGCTGCTCAACGACGTTGCCGACGAGCTGCGCCCATTGAAGGAGCGTGTGGCCAAGATGGTTGACCTCTACGCCGAGGCTGTGGAGAAGGTGAAAGCCAGCGACAACCAGGCCGAGCACGATTTCTTGGCTCGCCGCCTTTACAACATGACAGGCGACATCATCATGTCGTTGCTCATCCTTACCGACGCCACCAAGGCTCCCGAGCTCTTCGCCAAGAGCGCTCAGGTGTATGTGCGCGCCGCTGAGGAGGAAGTCGTGGGCCACGCTGCATACGTCATGGCTTTCAACGACGACGACCTGAAGAACTTCGTTGCTGAGGAAACCAACGACGAGGCTGAGGCATAATATCCCATTAGCATAACCCAACAAAGAGAGCGTCAAGGGCAACTTGGCGCTCTCTTTTTGTTTGCTCGGGCAAAAAATCACAAAAAACAACTTACCTGTTTTTATCTTTTCCACTTCTCAGGGTCTAAGAAGTATATGACAACAACAGAACAAAGCCTCATCAACACACTGAGAATATGCCCCGAAGCCGGTTTCAGGATGCTCATGGACCAATACCAAGAGCCCATCTATTGGCACATCCGCAGGTTGGTGGTGTTGCACGACGACGCCCAGGACGCTACTCAAGAAACGTTTGTGAGAATCTTCCGTTCGATGGGGACGTATCAGGGTAACGGCTCGTTCAGAAGTTGGATTTACCGCATCGCCACCAATGAGGCCCTGCGCTGCCTCAGCAAACGGCAAGAAGAAACCGTTTCGTTAGAGTCGGAAACGACTGGCGTTACGCTCATTGCCGACAACAGCCTGGAAGAGGCCGATAAACTGGCGGCCAAGCTACAGAGAGCCATACTCACCCTGTCACCCAAGCAACAGTTGGCCTTCAACCTCCGGTACTACGACGAACTCTGTTTCAGCGAGATTGCACGCGTGGCCGATAGCACACCAACAAGCATCCGACAAAGCTACCACGTAGCCAAAGAGAAAATCATTAAATACATGAATCAAAACGATTAAAGAATATGGATCAAGGTTTCAACTTCAAGCAAGTGGGCAAACGCATGCCCTACTCCGCCCCCGACGGTCTATTTCGCGAGATGGAGATGAACGTCATGAACATGGTGAAAGACGAGCGCATGGACCTGCCACAAAAGCCCATCCGCAAAAAAGCCACACGACTGTGGATAACGGCCGTGGCTGTAGCAGCATCGGTGGCCGCCCTATGGATAGTAAACCTAAACCTCAGCACCACCCAATCCACCAACGGCATAGAGGCCGTCGACCAAGCCTTCGCCAACCTCTCGCAAGGCGACCAAGACTATCTCTTGGACGTGTACCAGGCCGATGTATTCATCAACAACTAAATAATAAACAAACCACATTATTATGAAGACAATTCTGACAACGCTGATCATGGCCTTGGTCATGACCGCATTCACCACAAGCGCCGCCGCACAGAAGGACAGCAAGAGTCAGCGCCTCTCACGCGAACAGTTGGCGGAAGTTCAGGCCAAGCACATCGCACACTCTCTGGCGTTCGACGAGAAGACCACAGCGCGGTTCATCGACACCTATACACAGTACCAAAAAGAGATATGGGCCTTAGGTCCGCGCTTGCGCAGCACCCCCAACAACACAGAGGAGCAAAACGAACAGGCCATCAAGCAGCGCTTTGAGATGAGCCATAAGATACTCAACATCCGTGAGAAGTACTACAAAACCTACTCTCAGTTTCTCTCACAGGCACAAATACAGCGCGTCTACAAGTTGGAGCGCCAGATGTCGAAGCGCCTTGAGAAGAACCGTCAAAATGGCAAACGCAAGGGCTCTCGCCGTCCCGGATCTATGCAATAGGATAACCAAACAACCAATGGAATGAAACAATTCTTATGGATTATTATGGTGTGGACCAGCATGCTGGCCCACGCCTTCAACGCATCGAAAGAACAAATCACTACGTTGGGCATCACAATGGGTTATCGCAAATGCGTCATCACTAACGAGAACAGTACAGAGGCGCCCATTCTGGTGGTCTACCTACACGGCGGATCGAGCAAAGGCAACGATAACGAGAAGCAACTATTGGAACCCGGCACCGATTCGATAGCGCGCTATTTGGAAACCCATGGCATAAACGCCATCTTTCTCATACCACAGTGCCCAACCGACAAGTCGTGGGGTGGCCCCATGAACACCATGCTCAAGGCCATGATTGACCGATACGCCTCGAAAGGCGTAGCCGACGCCAACCGCATCTATATCTTCGGAGGGTCGATGGGAGGCACTGGCACTTGGGGCATGCTCTCCGCCTACCCCAACTTCTTCGCCGCCGCCATGCCTGTGGCTGCCAACCCGTCGAAAACAGTGGTGGAGAACGTTGCCACCACACCGGCCTACACCGTCATGGGAACGGCAGACGCCATCATGAAGGTGGAAACTGCCGCTTCTTTTGTGGAGGAGTTAAAGGCTTTGGACGATGATGTTAGGATGGATGTGGAAAAAGGTTGGACTCACGAAACAACCTGCATACAGAGTTACACCACCACCCGTCTCGAATGGGTATTTAGCCACCGGCGCGGCACCCCGTCGGCCATCTCGCGGCCCACAAGCGTCAGCCAAGTGGTGTCCTCCCAGTTCTTCTCTATCGACGGCAAGCGTCTCAGCAACCCCATCGCCAGCAAACTCATTATCCGAAGGGATATATTGGCCAACGGCACCACAAAAGTCACCAAGACCGTGGCGCCAACCTCATATTAGCTTAGTTCATACTCTTTAGTATATCAGACCTGCTATGGCTCATACTCCGGCATAACAGGTTGCCCGTGACAACGGATTTGTCGCCCTTGCCATTCCCTCTAAACATCCGTGCAAGAGCAACGCCGTTGTCACCTTTTTGTAAGACCGCATCCTTGCCACAATCCCCGATACAATCCTAATAAAAGCATAACGCGAAAAGAAAAGGGCGAAATCATTTCTTTCTCCGTGCGAATTGCATTATCTTTGCAAACATGAAATCACTACGCGAACTTTACAAAATAGGCAAGGGTCCTTCCTCGAGCCATACCATGGGTCCCCAGAAAGCCGCCCAAATCTTTGCTGCCCAAAACAAGGGAGCCGTGTCATTCAGTGTAACGCTCTATGGCAGTTTGGCCGCCACCGGCAAGGGCCACATGACAGATGTGGCCATTGAGGAGGTGCTGCAACCCATAGCCCCCACCACCATTGTGTGGGAGCCCAATCGGTTTCTTTCGTTCCACCCCAACGCCATGACTTTCAACGCCGTTCACGCTAACGGTCGGCCCAACACCTCGTGGACCGTTTACAGCGTAGGTGGCGGTGCCCTCTCCGAAGGCGACCATCCCACGGGTGTGCTGCCTCCATCGCCCGACATCTACCCGCTGACCAAGCTCAGCGATATCAAGAAGTGGTGCTACGACAACGGCCGCGCCTACTGGGAGTATGTTGCCGAGCATGAGGACGAAGGCATTTGGGACTACCTGCAGGAGATTTGGGAAGCCATGAAGCGCAGCGTGGAGCGCGGCATAGAGCGTGAGGGGCGCCTGCCTGGCCCACTCAACCTGCAGCGTAAGGCCTTCACCTATTATGTCAAGGCCAAGGGCTACCGCAAGAACCTGCAAACTCGCGGCTTGGTTTACGCCTATGCCTTGGCTGTGAGCGAGGAGAATGCCTCAGGCGGCACCATCGTCACAGCGCCCACATGTGGCTCATGCGGCATCATGCCCGCCGTGCTCTATCACCTCGCCAAGGGCCATGAATTCTCCGACAACAAGATATTGCACGCCCTCGCCACAGGAGGTCTCGTGGGCAACATTGTGAAACAAAACGCCAGCATCTCAGGCGCCGACGTGGGTTGCCAGGGCGAGGTAGGCGTAGCGTGCGCCATGGCTTCTGCCGCCGCCTGCCAAATCTTCGGAGGCAGTCCGGCACAGATCGAGTATGCCGCAGAGATGGGCCTTGAGCATCATCTCGGCATGACATGCGACCCGGTGTGTGGCCTGGTGCAGATTCCCTGCATTGAGCGCAACGCCTTCGCTGCCACCCGCGCACTCGACTCGAACCTCTACGCCGCCTTCAGCGACGGCAAGCACCGCGTGAGCTTCGACCGCGTGGTGCAGGTAATGAACCAGACTGGCCACGACCTGCCCTCGCTCTATAAGGAGACTGCCGAGGGAGGACTGGCCGCTCAGTCGCTGGAATAATCCCCATCGGACCCAAACTCCCATTTTTACCATCATCCCATGCGCAAATTAGCTTTTATACCGCTGCTGCTCATCGCCGCACAAGCCGTCACGGTGTCGTGCCGCATGGCTCCCAGCCAAGACGATGGCGACACTGTGGCCGCCAAGGAGTTTTACCCTCCCGACACCGCCGCCTTGCGCAAGGCAGCGGCCAACGACTCCACCGTGACTAAGGCCGTAACCGACAGCGCCGACATCTTTGTCATCGGTCCGGCCTCCACCAAGCATGAGGTGCAACTGCTCAGTTACCCCTCACGCCGCGACTCCACGCTCTACTACAAGAGCCGACGCATCAAGGTGCGGGGCAATGCCGATGTGGGCCACGTGGTGCGTGCCGTGTTCTTCACAACCGAAAAGGGCGACACCATTGTTACTCGCATCACCGAACTGAAACAAGAGGCTGCCAACGTGAGCCATGCGCCACAAGGGCATGCCCACTGACACATACCGCAACACTGAAAGGTAAAAACCGTCTTCCTTACCTCCCCGACTTATCAAGTCGAGAAAGCAAAATGGCACCAAGGCCATGAACACAGGTAAGCGGAAGTCGGTTTTTACCTTTTATTAGTATATTTTTTCAGAAATCTTGCGCCCACTTGTTGGATTTTTCGCTATCTTTGAGACCGTTATGAACTAAAAATCCTATGCCTATAAAATCTTTTGATGAGCTAATCGCTCACTTGAAAACACACCATCTGAAAAAACGAGTGGCCGCTGTTTGTCCCAACGACGAGTCGTCGCACCAAGCCATTGCCAACGCTGAGCGCAACGGCATCATCACACCCTTGGTATTCCAGTCGGACGATCCCGCAGAGGCAGCCCGCCAGGCCGTGGAGGCCGTACGGCGTGGCGAGGCCGATGTCATCATGAAAGGCTTCGTCAACACCGACGTGTTGCTGCGCGCCATCCTCAACAAGGAGACTGGCATTCTGCGCAAGGGCCAGGTCATGACCCACATTACCCTTGCCCAATTGGCCGATTACCACAAACTGCTGTTCTTCACCGACGCCGCCGTCATTCCTTACCCCACACAAGAACAGCGTGTGGCGCAAATACAATACGTCACCCATTATTGCCAGCAATTGGGCATTGAGCGCCCGCGCATCTCGCTCATCCACTGCTCGGAGAAGGTCGACGCCAAGAACTTCCCGTTCACGGTGGGCTACGGTGAGATCAAGGAGATGGCTGCCCAAGGCGCCTTTGGCCCCTGCATCGTCGACGGGCCGCTCGACCTCAAGACCTCCTGCTCGAAGGAGAGCATGGCGGTGAAGCATATCGACTCGCCCATCGCGGGCGACGCCGACGCCCTTATCTTCCCCGACATCGAAGCCGGAAACCTTTTCTATAAGACTATAACCCTCTTCTGCCAGGCGCGCACGGCTGGCGTGCTACAAGGCCCCGACGTGCCCGTAGTGCTGCCCTCACGCGGCGATTCGGCAGATTCCAAATACCTGAGCCTATGCCTCGCGTGCTTGTTGTAAACCCTGGGTCGACCTCAACGAAGATTGCCGTCTTCGACGACCTGCAGCCCTTGTTTGTCACCGACATCGTGCACGACTTGAATGAGTTGCACCAGTTTCCCACCATCATGGACCAATTCGATTTCCGTCGCCAACTGGTTATCAAAGAATTGGAGCAACGCAATGTGCCCCTACAGTTCGACGCTGTGGTTGGCCGCGGTGGATTGGCCCGTCCGGTGAAGAGCGGTTCCTATCCCGTTACGCCCACCATGATCGCTGAGGAGCGCGCCTGCGAGCATCAGCACGCCTGCGATTTGGGTTGCATCATCGCCTATACCATTGCCCAGGAGATACCAGGCTGCCAGGCGTTTATCGCCGATCCTGGCACCACCGATGAGTTGGCGCCCGAGGCTCGCATCAGTGGCTCACCGCTGTTGCCGCGCATCTGCATCTGGCATGCGCTCAACCAGAAGGCCATTGCTCGTCGTTACGCCCGCGAACACGACACACACTATGAGAACCTTCGCCTCATCATGTGCCACCTGGGTGGCGGCATCTCCATCGCCGCCCACGACCACGGGCAGGCCATCGACGCCAACAACGCGCTCGACGGCGAGGGGCCTTTCTCGCCCGAACGTGCGGGTTCGCTTCCTGTTGCGGCGCTCATCCGCCTCTGCTTCAGTGGCACGCTCACCGAGGACGAGCTGCTGAAACGAGTGGCCGGACATGGCGGACTGATTGCGCACTTAGGTTCTAACAACATGAAGGAGATAGTGAAGCGCATTGAGGAGGGCGACGACCATGCCCGCCTCGTGGTCGACGCCATGATCTGGCATGTGGCCAAGACCATCGTGTCGGAAGCCGCTGTGCTCTGCGGCCCACCCGACGCCATCATCCTCACGGGTGGCATGGCCCATTCCGACTACATCGTAGACCGCCTCAAACGCCGCATCGCGTGGTTGGCCCCAGTGGCTGTTTACCCCGGCCAAGACGAAATGCGCGCCTTGGCCGAGAACGCCTTGGCGGCCCTCGAAGGCAAAAGAGCCGAATAAACCCCCAATCGGCCATTAGACCGAAATAGGAAAGCTATTAGAAGGTTATTGATTCTTTTCAACTCTTGTCAGCGTTTCTTTCGGCATCTTGCTTCCAGTCACATTTCGACATAGCCCGCTATGTCTTCAAAGCGACTGTCGCAACCTGCTCGAAACAAACACTAACAAGAATTAAAATCTAATGGCCGATTGAGGGTTCCCCCAATCGGCCATTAGACCGAAATAGGAAAGCTATCCCCCAAACCACAAGGCGGGCCACCCATAGTCAAACGATTTTTGGCTGTGGGTGGCCCGCCTTATGGTTTGCCTTGCGCAGGGCAATTGCGCAACGGCTCGGTTACTTGTCGTAAGCGTGCTTCGGATAATCCACGGTGTAGTGCAAGCCGCGGCTCTCCTTGCGCTCTATGGCCATGCGGGTGATGAGGTATCCGGTATTGATCATGTTGCGGAGCTCGCAGAGGTCACGCGAGATCTTCACACGTTTGAACAGGCTCTCCGTCTCCTCATAGAGCAGGTCGAGACGATCCCATGCTCGCTTGAGGCGCAGGTCGGAGCGCACGATGCCCACGTAGTTGCTCATAATCTCGCCCACCTCTTTATTAGCCTGTGTGATGAGCACGTGCTCCTCATTGGTAAGCGTTCCCTCATCGTTCCACTCAGGCACCTGATCATTGAAGTTGTAGTCGTCAATATGCTCCAGCGAATGCTTGGCGGCAGTATCGGCATACACCACAGCCTCGATGAGCGAGTTGCTGGCCAGTCGGTTGCCTCCGTGCAAACCTGTGCATGAGCACTCGCCCAGGGCGTAAAGTCGCTCAATGCTCGAACAGCCGTTGAGGTCCACCTTGATGCCGCCACACATGTAATGGGCAGCGGGCCTCACGGGTATCATATCCTTCGTGATGTCGACACCGATCGACAGGCATTTCTTGTAGATATTGGGGAAATGGTGCTTTGTTTCCTCAGCGTCCTTGTGAGTAACGTCGAGATACACATGGTCCACACCATTTTTCTTCATCTCGTTATCGATGGCACGCGCCACAATGTCGCGCGGAGCCAGCGACCCACGCTCGTCATACTGGTCCATGAAGGGCGTTCCGTCGGCCAGTTTCAGTATGCCGCCGTAGCCACGCATGGCCTCGGTGATGAGGTAAGCGGGATGGGTCTCGCCAGGGTGGTAGAGCGATGTGGGGTGAAACTGCACAAACTCCATGTCCTTCACCGTTCCCTTGGCGCGGTAAACCATGGCCTCACCGTCGCCCGTGGCCACCACCGGGTTGGTGGTTGTTTGGTACACGGCGCCGCATCCGCCCGTGCACATCACGGTAACCTTGCTCAGGTAGGTGTCTACCCTGTTCTCTGTGTTGAGCACATAGGCGCCATAGCAGTAAATGAATGGCGTGCGACGGGTTACCCTCGCACCCAAGTGGTGCTGCGTAATGATCTCCACGGCGAAGTGGTTCTCCTTGACGTCAATATCGGGATTGGCACGCACAGCGGCCATCAGGGCGCGCTGAATCTCAGCTCCTGTGTCGTCGGCATGGTGCAATATGCGGAACTCCGAGTGTCCTCCCTCACGGTGAAGGTCAAACTGGCCATTGGCCTGCTTGTCGAACTGCGTTCCCCACTCCACCAACTGGCGGATCTGTTCGGGCGCTTTTGTCACCACCTGACGCACAGCCGCCGGGTCGCTGATGTAGTCGCCGGCAATCATGGTGTCGTTGATGTGTTTTTCAAAATCGTCTTTCTCAAGGTTAGTCACCGACGCCACGCCACCCTGCGCGAAGCGCGTGTTGGCCTCATCGAGCGTTGTTTTGCAGATGATGCAAACCTTTCCTTTTTTCGCTTGAGCCACTTTCAGGGCGTAGCTCATGCCCGCTATACCGGCGCCAATGACCAGAAAGTCATACTTGTAAGTCATAATGAATGTGTTATGTCAGTGCAAAATTACTAAAAATATATATAACGCCTTCCTATAACTCTTCGATTTTTAGTAATTTTGCACCTTGAAATTATGGACAGGACTTTTCATCATCGTTTTTCAGTGGGTGCCATCTGCGGCGTCGTTCTTTTCGGAGCCATCTCATTTTGGCTGTTTTGGCAAAAATGGGTAGTGCTCGGACTGCTCATGGCTCTTGTGTGCGTGGTGCTCCTCGAGCGCGTGCTCCACTCCGAATATGTGTTCCGCGGCGACCGCCTCATCGTTTACCACGGCCGTTTTGCGCGTAAGAAGGAAGTAGCCCTGGCCGACATCGTTGGCTACAGGCCCGTCACCACCACCTTCGGTCTGACCCATTTCTTGCTGCTTGGCCTCAAGGGCGAGCGCATACTCATGGTTCAGCCCGACAACGAGCAGGCGTTTGTGAAGTGCTTGACCGAACGGAAACACAACATCAAGAGAAAGGATGAGAACAATTAAAGCTTACTTATGGATTCTGATGATTGGCCTGGCGCTGCCCTTGCAGGCCCAGACCGAGATCATCGACGACGACGAATCGACAGAGGATAACGACACGCTCGCCACCGACTCGCTGTGGAGCGACTCGCTGAGCGCCCAAGGCGACACACTGCCATGGCCCCACAACGTGCGGGCACAGATCAACGCGTTGCTGCAGTCCGATATGTTCCGCACCTCTCAACTTGGCATGATGGTCTACGACCTCGATGCCGACTCGGCCATCTTCTGCCACAACGAGCGCCACCTGATGCGCCCTGCCTCCACCATGAAGGTCATCACCGCCATCACCGCCCTAAGCCGTCTGGGCGGCAGCTACCAGTTTAAGACCGACCTGTGCTACACGGGCGAGGTCGACAGCTGCACGCTGCGCGGCGACGTCTACTGTGTGGGCGGCTTCGACCCACGCTTCAACAACGACGACCTGCGCGCCTTCGTAGAGGGCATCAGGCGCATGGGCATCGACACCATACGCGGCAGCATCTATGGAGACAAGACCATGAAGGACAACAATCCCTATGGCGAGGGATGGTGCTGGGACGACGACAATCCCACGCTGTCACCATTGCTGTTGTCGCGCAAAGACCAGTTCCTTCCTAAGTTCTACTCGGAGCTACGCGAGGCGGGCATCTACCTCACGGGCTCATTGGGCGAGAAACGCAAGCCAGAGGAGTCGAACTGCATCGTCCGACGGTTCCACACCATCGATCAGGTGCTCATGCGCATGCTCAAGGAGAGCGACAACCTCTACGCCGAGTCGATGTTCTACCAGATCGCCGCGTCGACCGGTAACCGTCCCGCCACGTCGAAGAGCGCGCGCTCGGTCATCCAACAGTTGGTCAACAAGGTGGGGCTCAACGGATCGCGCTATAAGTTTGCCGACGGATCGGGGCTCTCGCTTTATAATTATGTCAGCGCTGAGCTCGAGGTAAAGATGCTGCGCTACGCCTTCCACGACCAGAACATCTATAACCACCTGTTGCCCGCCCTGCCCATTGCCGGCACCGACGGCACCCTGCGCAAGCGCATGACAGGCGCCTTCACGCGCGGCAACGTTCACGCCAAGACGGGCACCGTTACGGGCATCAGCAGCCTCTGCGGTTACCTCACGGCCGCCAACGGCCACCACCTGTGCTTCGCCATCATCAACCAGGGTGTGATGCACCACAAAAATGGCCGCCGTTTCCAAGACAAGGTTTGCACCATCCTGGCCTCGCCATCGCTCTAAAAGGGCGTTTTCGTTGAGCCAAATAAGCAAAGCCCAACCATTCCGCCTGAGGCCAAAACGATTTGGGGTGAAGTGGAATCCTAATCATCACAAACATGGAATGACCCCCATTGGGGGATGGGCGGCATGCGAATTATGGCAACAAACTATACTGAAATCTACATTGTTGGTAACAACGACGGAAGAATTGGGCGGAAATACGCAATTCTCAGCGCAACTACATAACCAACTGACAGCCAACACGTTATCTCCACAAGGAAGATATTAGCCTTCCATATTTAACATTCCACGTTGCGAAACATGCCTAACCGAGGAACGAAACACGGTCTTTCGTACCTGGAAACATGGCCTTTCGAGGTGCGGTTAGGTAGGTATCGCAAGACGAAAGATGCCTAACGGTGAGCGCGCGACGCAGATTTGAAACGGCGAGCACGGAAAAACGGCGATTTCGTTGGCTGGTTCAACCCAAAACACCGCACAACTTTTGCACCAAAATATCCGACAGAACACATTGCGCAAAGGACGAAGAGGCGGAACAATTGTTTTCTTTCAGCATCAACAAGCCATCATGTAGGATCATCCAACATTTGGAGTGACAAAGGACACTCGTATGTATTTACACTCAGACGCAGTAGCTCGTCGGAGGCTAAGGATGCGTTGGCCCATCGACGGATGGAGGCTGAACAAGCGCAAAATGTAAAAAAGCGATAACACTCAAAGGCTATTTGCCGTTTTTTGTGTACCTTTGCATAGATTAGCCCCATATTGGGGTTACAAACCAACAGATATGGACGACGACAAGATCATCAACAACAACGATACTCCGCAGGCCGACGACGAGTTGACTACCGACACCCACAGCGACTACAAGCCCGCCGACCGCTTCGACGCATCGGCCGTGCACCACCTGTCGGGCATGTACAAGAACTGGTTCTTGGACTACGCCTCGTATGTTATCCTGGAGCGTGCCGTGCCACACAGTGGCGACGGACTGAAGCCTGTGCAGCGCCGCATACTGCACACCATGAAGCGTATGGACGACGGGCGCTACAACAAGGTGGCCAACATCGTGGGCGAAACCATGAAGTTTCACCCACACGGCGACGCATCCATCTACGACGCTCTGGTACAGCTCGGACAGAAAGACCTGCTCATCGACACCCAGGGAAACTGGGGAAACATCTTCACCGGCGACTCGGCGGCCGCTCCCCGATACATCGAGGCGCGCCTGTCGAAATTTGCCCTCGAAACGGTGTTCAATCCCAAGACCACCGAGTGGCAGCTTAGCTACGATGGCCGAAACAAGGAACCCATCACCCTGCCGGTAAAGTATCCGTTGCTCTTGGCCCAAGGCGCCAACGGCATCGCCGTAGGACTGTCGAGCCGTGTGCTGCCCCACAACTTCAATGAGATTTGTGAGGCGGCGGTGAAATACCTGCGCGGCGAAGAGTTCCACCTTTACCCCGATTTCCCCACAGGCGGCGCCATCGACGTATCAAAGTACAACGATGGTCAGCGAGGCGGCTCGGTGCGCATCCGCGCGAAGATCGAGAAGCTCGACTCCAAGACGCTCGTCATCCGTGAAATTCCCTTCACCAAGACGGCCGACTCCCTGCAAGACTCCATCACCAAGGCCATCGAGAAGGGCAAGATCAAGGCACGCAAGGTGCTCGACCTCACCGCACGCGATGTGGAGATACAGGTGCAGCTGGCACCCGGCACCTCGTCGGACAAGACCATCGACGCCCTCTACGCCTTTACCGATTGCGAGATAAGCATCTCGCCCAACTGCTGCATCATCGAAGACAGCAAGCCACAGTTTCTCACCGTCAGCGAGGTGCTGCGCCACAGCGTCGACGACACCATGGGACTGCTGCGCCGCGAACTGCAGATACGCCGCGACGAGCTCATGGAACAGCTCTTCTTCGCCTCGCTCGAGCGCATCTTCATCGAGGAGCGCATGTATAAGGAGAAGTCGTTCGAGCAAGCGCCCGACCAGAAGGCGGTGCTCAAGTTCCTCGACAAGCGCTTCGAGCCCTTCAAGGAGCAACTGGTGCGCACCATCACCGACGACGACTACCTGCGCTTGCTCGAGATCAAGATGCAGCGCATCCTGAAATACAACAAGGACAAGGCCGACCAACTCGTGGCCAAGATCAAGGCCGAGGTGAAAGGCATCGACCACGACCTGGCCCACATGGTCGACGTTACCATCGCATGGTACGAGCACCTGAAGCAGACCTACGGCGCCGACCACCAACGTCTCACCGAGATACGCAGCTTCGACACCATCGAGGCCGCCAAGGTGGTGGAGGCCAACGAGAAGCTCTACATCAACCGACAGGACGGCTTCGTGGGCACCGGCCTGAAGAAAGACGAGTTTGTGTGCAACTGTTCCGACCTCGACGACATCATCATCTTCTACCGCGACGGTAAGTATAAGGTGGTGCGCGTGGCCGACAAGATATTCGTGGGCAAGAACGTCATCTGGGTGCAGGTGTTCAAGAAGAACGACGTGCGCACCATCTACAACGTGGCCTACCGCGACGGAAAGAAGGGTCCCTACTACCTCAAGCGCTTCAACGTGACCAGCATCACACGCGACCGCGAGTACGACCTCACATGGGGCACACCCATGTCGCGCGTCATGTATTTCTCGGCCAATCCCAATGGCGAGGCCGAAATCATCAAGGTTACCATGGACCCCGACACCACGAAGAAGCGCCAGAACATCTTCATCGAGAAGGATTTCTCGGAGGTGATGATCAAGGGGCGCACCGCGCGTGGCAACCTGCTCACCAAGAAGAGCGTGCACCGCATCACGCTCAAGAGCCACGGACACTCCACACTGGGTGGACGAAAGGTGTGGTTCGACCCCGACGTGAAGCGCATCAACTACGAGGAGCATGGCCAACTGCTCGGCGAGTTCAACGATGGCGACAGCATACTCGTGGTGCTCAACAGTGGAGAGTATTTCACCACCGACTTCGATCCCAACAACCACTACCCCGACAACATCAAGATCATCGAGAAGTGGAAGGCCGAGAAGGTGTGGACGGCTGTCATCCTCGACGCCGACAACAATGGCTATCTATACCTCAAGCGCTTCCTGATGGAGAACTCCAAGAAGCCCGTCAGCTATATTGGCGACAATGCCGAGAGCAAGGAGCTGCTGCTCACCGACACCGTTTACCCACGCCTGCTCGTCACCTTCGGAGGTGCCGACGCCGACCGCATGCCACTCGAGATCGACGCCGAGACGTTTATCGCCGTCAAGGGCTACAAGGCCAAGGGCAAGCGCATCGCCACCTGGCAGGTGGAGAAGGTGGAGGAGCTCGAGCCACTGCGCCACCCCGAGCCCGAGGCTGGGACCGATGCGGAGGGCGACGGCGCATCTGGCGCCGAAGCCGACGACAACCTCGACCCCGACGCTGGCAAGAGTCAGCAGCAGGTCATCGACGAGATAACGGGGCAGCTCAACCTCTTCTCCGACATCGACAACGGTAACGGCGAGGCGAAGTAAAAAAGCGCCTCGCCAAGGCGTTGGCCTTCGCCCCACAACATCTTTCACCAAACGAACCCTACTGCCTATCATGATAAAACGAGCCATTCTTCTTGCCACAATGGTGGGCATCGGCGCGCTGACGGCATCAGCCCAGCGCCTCACCGCCGTGTCAGTGGCCTACACCGACATCCTCGACACCTATCTCTCGCAAGAGAAGTTCACAGGCACCGAGATCAGTTTCCTCAGCCAGCGCACACGCATGAGCGACAGTAGCCGCGTATCGCGCGAGCTCATCCATCATGCGTCGGTGGCCATGGCGGGCACACGCGGCAACGACCACTCACTGCTTTCGGCGCTCTACAACCTGCGGTTCGGTTGGCATTACAACTGGACCTTCCCCGCCCAACGGTTGCACCTGCGGGTGGGAGGCGCCGGCAACCTGACGCTGGGAGGCGCCTACGACACGCGCAACTCCAACAATCCGGCCCAGGCGCGACTCGCCTTGTCGGTCGACCCGGCGGCGTCGCTGTCATGGGACTTCCACATAGCCCACCGACCCTTCAAGCTCACCTACGCCGCCGCCATGCCACTCGTGGGCGTAGCCTTCTCGCCCAACTACGGACAGAGTTATTATGAGATATTCTCGCGGGGCAATTACGACCACAACGTGGTGTTCGTATCACCACTCTCTGGCCCCCAACTCCACCAGATGCTTACGCTCGACGTGCGCCTATGGCGCACCACGCTGACCGTGGGCTACCTCTGCGACATTCTGCAGATGGAGGCCAACGACCTCAAGTACCACCAGTATAGCCACGGCATCCTCATCGGATGGAGATACTAACCACCAACACGCACGCCTTATGAAAACCCACCCTACCCTCCTTCGCTTCTTGGCAAGACCCATCAGCGGCTTGCCGACACGGCTCGCCACTTACTGCCTGCTGCTTTTCGCAGGCACCTTCCTGTTGTCTTCGTGTGTCACCGAGGATGCGTTCGACGACACACAGAAGGGCAATTTCGAAGCCTTGTGGAAGATTATGGACGAGCACTACTGCTTCTTCGAGGAGAAAGGCGTCGACTGGGACTCGGTTCATGCGGTCTACGCCAAGCAGGTGGACAAAGGCATGACCGACAGCCAACTGCTTGAGGTGCTGGGCAACATGCTGGCCACATTGCGCGACGGCCACGTCAATCTCTACGCTTCGTTCGACATGGCGCGCTATTGGGGGTTCCACGAAAACTACCCCAGCAACTTCAGCGACACGCTGGTCAACAAGTATCTCGGCACCGATTACAAGATTGCCGCGAGCCTCCGCTATCGCATCCTCGACGACAACATCGGCTACCTGCGGTGCGCCTCGTTTTCGGTTGTGCCAGGTTCGGGCAATCTCGACGACATCTTGCTGTACTTGGCGCCCTGCCGCGCCTTGATCATCGACCTGCGCGACAATGGCGGCGGACAGCTCACGGCGGCCGAAAAACTGGCCGCGCGCTTCACCAACGAGACGCGGCTGGTGGGATACATGCAGCACAAGACAGGTCGCGGACATCGCGATTTCTCATCCCTGCAGGAGCAATGGCTCAAGCCTGCCAGCGGACTGAGGTGGCAAAAGCCCGTGGCGGTGCTCACCAATCGACAGGTGTTCTCCGCCGCCAACGAGTTTGTGAAGTACATGAAATGCTGTCCTAACGTGGTGCAGGTGGGCGACCAAACGGGCGGTGGAGCCGGCCTTCCCTTCTCTTCGGAACTGCCCAACGGTTGGAGCGTTCGCTTCTCGGCCTGCCCCATGTACGACCACAATAGGAAAAGCACAGAGAATGGCATTGCGCCCGACATCAACGTGGGTCTCGGCGACAACGACATCGCCACTGGGCGCGACGCCATCATTGAGGCGGCACGCAAGGCTTTAAGAACCAAGTAACGAAAAAGAACAACAATATAGGTCAGCACGACCATCATCACCGTTTAGCACGGCCTTAATCATTGGTTAGAATGAACATTTTCACACCTATTATATCAGAACGGCTGGGCATAGGCGCCTCGCAAGTAGACGCCACACTTGGCCTATTGGATGAGGGTTGCACCATACCCTTCATCAGTCGTTACCGCAAAGAGGCCACAGGCAACCTCGATGAGGTGCAGGTGGCGGCCATCAGCGATCTCAATGGAAAACTGAAAGAGTTGCAGAAGCGAAAAGACACCATCCTGAAGACTATCGAGGCGCAGGGTAAGCTCACCGACGAACTCCGACAGCGCATCAACACTTGCTGGAACGCCACGGAGCTCGAGGATCTCTACCTGCCTTACAAGCCGCGGCGCCGCACCCGCGCACAG
Organism: Hallella sp.; assembly: GCF_037460745.1. Lineage (NCBI taxonomy): Bacteria > Pseudomonadati > Bacteroidota > Bacteroidia > Bacteroidales > Prevotellaceae > Hallella > Hallella sp. The sequence goes on from NZ_JAXVAE010000115.1 coordinate 27,008, forward strand.
ATCGCACGCGAACAGGGCTTGGAGCCGTTGGCCCTCGCCATTCGCCTGCAGCGCGAGCGCAACCCCGAACAGTTGGCGCAACGCTTCGTCAAGGGCGACGTGACGGATGTGGAGGCGGCCCTGAAAGGCGCCAAGGACATCATTGCCGAGGAGGTGAGCGAAGATGAGCGCACCCGACAAACCGTACGCGCCGTGTTCAGGCGTGAGGCGGTGATCAGCGCAAGGGTGGTGGCGAAAATGAAAGACGACGACAAGGCGCAGAAATATTCCGACTATTTCACGTTCAGCGAGGAGCTCCGCCGCTGCTCATCCCACCGCCTCCTGGCCATCCGCCGTGGCGAGGCCGAGGGCGTGCTGCGCGTCAGCATCACCGTCGACGACGAGAATTGCACCGACCGCCTGCGCCGGCAGTACGTGCGTGGCTATGGCGCTTGCCAAACATTGGTGGGCGAGGCCGTCGACGACGCCTACAAACGGCTCGTACAACCGTCGATCGAGAACGAGTTTGCGGCGCTCAGCAAGGAGAAGGCCGACGACGAGGCCATCCATGTTTTCAAGGAGAACCTTCGACAGTTGCTGCTGGCCGCTCCCCTCGGACAGAAGCGCGTGATGGGTGTCGACCCAGGCATCCGCACGGGATGTAAGGTGGTGGTGCTCGACGCGCAGGGCAACCTGTTGTACCACGACGTGGTGTTCGCCGTAAGAAGTGACCATCCCGGCCGAGCCGAGCAGCGCGCCGCCGACCCCTTGAGGCATTTTGCCGACATAGCCCAGCGCTTCCAAGTGGAGGCCATAGCATGCGGAAACGGAACAGGGTCGCGCGAAACGGCCGATGTCCTGAGGCAGCTCCCCAACTTGCCCCTCTACGTGGTGAGCGAGGATGGGGCCAGCGTCTACTCTGCCTCTGAGGTGGCCCGCGAGGAGTTTCCCAACGAGGATGTCACCGTCAGGGGGGCCGTCAGCATCGGCAGACGACTCATGGATCCACTGGCCGAACTGGTAAAGATCGACCCCAAGAGCATTGGCGTGGGACAATACCAGCACGATGTGGACCAAGCCAAACTGAAGCACAGTCTTGACCAGACCGTAGAGCTCTGCGTAAACACCGTCGGTGTGGATGTGAACACGGCCAGCAAGAACCTGCTCACCTACGTGAGCGGACTGGGGCCGGCCTTGGCTCAGAACATCGTGGATTATCGGCGTGAGCATGGCGCGTTCACCTCGCGCGCACAGCTCCTGAAGGTTTCGCGCCTCGGTGCGGCGGCTTACCAGCAGTGTGCGGGGTTCCTCCGCATCCCCGGAGCCAAGAACCCGCTCGACGCCAGTGGCGTTCATCCCGAACGATACGGCATCGTTCAGCAAATGGCCAACGACTGCGGATGCAAGGTGGCCGACCTGATGAGCAACCCGGAGCAGCGCAAGAAGATACGCATTGCCAACTATGTGAAGGGCGATGTGGGACTTCCCACGCTGAAAGACATCATGAGCGAGTTGGAGAAACCGGGGCGCGACCCACGCGGAAAGGCCGAGACCTTCGAGTTCGACGCACGCGTGAAGACGCCCGAAGACCTCGTTACGGGCATGGAACTGCCGGGCATCGTAACCAACATCACCAACTTTGGGGCCTTCGTCGACATCGGCGTGCACCAAGATGGCTTGGTACACATATCACAATTGGCCAACACTTACGTGAAAGACCCCAACGATGTGGTGAAGCTTCACCAACATGTCATGGTGCGCGTGCTTGAGGTGGACCTGCGACGCCACCGCATATCGCTGACCATGCGCAAATAAGCGAAGCCGTCTGAGAACTGATATCCCAACAACTAACAACAAAAATCGAATATAATCATGAAACGAAACGTTATCCTGATTGCCATCGCTTCGATGCTGACGCTTAGCCTGAGCGCCCAGCAGGCACGGAACGACATTCGCCAGCATGTGGAATTGGCTGGCAGCAACTATGTGGCCTACCCTGGTCCAAAGAAAGCGCTCACAGCCGCCCCCAAGGGCTATGAGGCTTACTACATCAGCCATTACGGTCGCCACGGCTCACGTTACCTCATCGGAACCAACGACTATGACAAGCCTTACAACATGCTGCTGAAGGCCGACTCGTTGGGTAAACTAACCGCCAAGGGCAAGGACGTGCTGGCCAAGGTGAAACTGATTCGCGAGGAGGCCCAGCTGCGCGACGGCGAGCTGACGCTCCTCGGCGCCCAGCAACACCGCGGAATAGCCAAGCGCATGTATGAGCGCTTCCCCGAGGTGTTCAAAGGAAAGACAGCCATCGACGCCCGATCGACCATCGTGATACGCTGCATCCTCTCAATGGAGAACGAGTTGCAGCAGTTGGCAAGCATGAACCCACAACTGGAAATTGCCCACGACGCCAGTGTGCACGACATGTGGTATCTCAACGACAGCCACAGTCCGTACAACCGTTTGCGCGACACCAAGGAGGCCTCGAAGGCCAACAGCGAGTTTAGCAAGCGCCACGACAACTGGGACCATCTCATGACGGTGCTCTTTTCCGACCCCGAGTATATGAAGACCATCAACACTGGCAGCTTGGCGCGCCACCTTTTCAAGTTGACAAGCAACGTGCAGAGCACCGAGCTCCGCCACCAACTGAGCCTCTGGGACATCTTCACCGAGGACGAGATTTACGACTTCTGGCAGAAGGAGAACGCCACATGGTATTCTTACTACGGCCCGAACAAGAACAATAACGGCGCGGGAATGTACACGCAGGCCAACCTGTTGCGCAACATTCTCACCACGGCCGACACCTGCATCACCAAAAGCCATCCCGGCGCCACGCTGCGCTTCGGCCACGAGGTGTGCGTCATGCCGCTGGTGTGCCTGCTCAACCTCAACCACTATGGCGACCCTGTGGACAATCTGGAGGACCTCGACGACCGCGGATGGAACAACTATCAGATCTTTCCCATGGCCTGCAACGTGCAGTTTATCTTCTATAAGCCAAAGAAGCAGGCACCCAACGCCGACAACGTGTTGGTGAAGGTGCTGCTCAATGAGGACGAGGCCACGCTGCCCGTCGGCACAGATCAGGCTCCCTATTACCACTGGAAGGATGTGCGCAGCTATTACATGAAGCAACTCGATGACTACCAGGCGCGCTACGTCAAGTAAGCGACAAGCGTCCCTGTAGACCATAAGACAAGAAGGGCAAGCATACCTCGGCGTTCGACCGAGGCGTGCTTGCCCTTCTTGCGTTAGATGGCAGGAGATTCAAGTTCCTGGGGTGTTGGAGTCTTTGTACCATTTCTCCCGTCTGTTGTCTTTCTCATAAGAGCACTTGCGGGCTTTTCCCATTTTCCTCCAACCTTCTTGAGGAGTTTTTTGTGATAGGCTCTCATCTATTTATTCCTGCCAAGCGGCTTTCTTCACGCCCTCATTTTCAAGCAGATGCAAGATAACCGCAATAGGCGTCCAAACAAAGATGTCCTCAAAGGTGGCCCGTTGGCATTTGACCCAACGGAATAATCTTGCAACCTTTGCATCCGTCGCACGGCGGTCTCGAGAACCCAAAGATACCACGCCGTCAATGGGCGACGGCGATCTTTGACTTATTTACATTTATCACAAATAGGCCATTCGGTTATCGTATGGTGTCAGTCTTTGTGTTCGGAAAGCTGCGAGGCGCTGATCACCAGGTTGATGTCTTCCCATGTGATGTCAGCCCGGCAGGCGTTCTTGATGTCGGTGCGTGTGGCCTCTGGGCCGAGCTGGGCCATGGCGTGGCGCACGGCCTTGATCTTCGAGGGACTGATGAGCGCTTCGAGGCGTATCTTGCCTTCTCTCACAAAGTGGAACAGGTGGCCTGTGATGGTGCTCACGGCCAGTCCGCGGGCGGTGGCGATGTCTTGGATGCTCATACCCTTGCAGTAAAGGGCGTAGGTGTCTTGGAAGGTCTGTCCCTTCTGTCGCTTGGGCTTATCGGCAGGTTTGGGTGCCGCTTTGGGCTTATCGGCCTTCGGTTCGCTGCCCAGACCGTCGGGGAAATCGTCGGTCTTGCGCTTGCGTATGCGCCGTTTCCGATTGCCGTCGGGCATCACAAGGTCCATGGCGTCGAGTATGGCCTCCTGCTTGGCCTGCATGTATCCCGACACGGTGAAGGTCTCGTCGGCCATGGCTTCCAACAGTTTCGTCTTGGCAAAATACTGCACCATCAGTTCCTTGTAACGATCATCCATCAGTTCCAGCGCCTTTTTGTTTTGGCTCTTCGCCTCCTTGGTCTTCTCCAACAAGCCGGGAATCAGGTCCTTGAGCTTCTCAAGAAAATAGAGTTCGCTATGCTGCACACGTTCGAGAAACACGTCCTTGTGGAGTTCAGGCTGGGCCATGCCCCGCATGAGGCCCATCCATTTGTAGGCCACATCCATGACCTGCGCCTTCATCGCCTCAATGACGGTCTTGTGACAAGCCGTCAGCTCCGGATAGCCACGGAAAAACTCCACCAACGTGCGGTTCACCAGTTGCTCTGCATCCCACAAGGCCGTGAAATTGAACATGTCGAGCAGTTGGTAGCGATAATACTCCTCCTTCAGGTTGGGCAGTGCCGCCACGCTCTGCTCCGTGGCCTGTTGCTGGTTGGCAATGTAGGCGGCCACGCGCGTGTCGTTGATGATGTTGTGCGGATTGATGGGCGAAGCCAGCACCAGTCCTTCCAGGCTCTTGCATCGGCTCAGCGCCACATAGACCTGTCCGGGTGCGAACGATTGGGCCGCGTCGATGATGGCGCGGTCGAAGGTCAGGCCTTGGCTCTTGTGGATGGTGATGGCCCATGCCAACCGCAGCGGATATTGCTTGAAGGTGCCGAGCACCTCCGAGTCGATAGTCTTGGTCTGGTCGTTGATGACATAGCGCGTGTTCTCCCACACGTCGCGCTCCACCTTGATGGCGCTGTCGTCGCCCGGACATTTCACCTCTATGCTCTCGTCGTCGACACTGACCACATGACCGATGCGACCGTTGTAATAGCGATGTGCGCCCGAGGCGTCGTTCTTCACAAACATCACTTGCGCACCCACCTTCAACACCAGTTGGGCCTCCACGGGATAGTTGTTCTCGGGAAACTCGCCGCCCACCTCCGCATCGAACGCAAAGCGCTGTCCCTTCAACTTGAGAAGCGCCGTCTCATTGTAGTTGTCGGCCAATCGATTGTGGGTGGTGAGACGGATGTATCCGTCCTCGGCCTTGGGCAGGAACGCAGGCTTGTAGCGCGTGTTCAGCGTGGCGATGTCGTCGGACGTGGGATGGCCGTCGCGTATGTGGTTGAGGATGGAGATGAAGGTGTCGTCTTGCTGGCGGAACACATGCGTCAGTTGGATGGTGACGTAGCTAATTTGTTGCAACGCCTTCGAGCCAAAGAAATAAGGTGTGTCGTAGTAGTTGTCGAGAAGCGCCTCTTCCTGCGGTTTCACCACAGGGGTGAGCTGTTGCAGGTCGCCAATCATGAGCAGTTGCACACCGCCAAAGGGCTGTGTGCTGTCGCGGTAACGGCGCAACACGAAATCGATGGCGTCGAGCAGGTCGGCGCGAACCATCGATATCTCATCGATGACGAGCATGTCGAGGGTGCGTATGATGCGCCGTTTCTCCTTACGGAAATCGTATCGGTCGCGTATGGTTGTGCCCGGTATGTAGGGCGAGAGGGGCAGTTGGAAGAACGAATGGATGGTCATTCCATTGGCGTTGACAGCCGCCACACCCGTCGGCGCCACCACAATCATGCGCTTCGAGGAATGTTCTTTCACGGCCTTCAGGAACGTGGTCTTACCCGTTCCGGCCTTTCCCGTAAGGAAAATGCTGGTTCCCGTGTGCTCCACGAAGTCCCAAGCCAATCGTAATTCGTTATTTTGTTGCATAGCGCAAATATACGATAAATATTTGTATAAAGCCGATGAACCCATGAATAAAATTCCTATTTTTGCAACATGGAATTACGCAAGGCCCTTCAACTCAATCCGATGCTCCGCTGGGTCGGGGCGCTCATCGCTGGCATTGTTGCCGCCGATGGGTTGGCCCACTGTGTGTCGGCCAACTGTTGGCAATGGCTTTTGGCGGGAACGGTGGGGTTATTGCTCGCCACCTACCTGTTGCACGAAGAGCGGCGGGTGTGGCCCCAATGCCTGCTGCTGGTGGCAGCCACATTTCTGTTGGGCGCCACGCTACAGGGACGCGCCCAAGAACGGCTCAGCGTAATGGTTCCCAACGAGGCTGTGGAGTATGAGGCCGTGGTGTCGAGCGAGCCACAAGCCAAGGGCAAGACGGCGCGCATGGATCTGCTCGTCACCCGTGTGGGCGATCGCCCTCTGCCACGCCCCGTCAGCGTCAGGGCCTCGCTCTTGCGCGACACGGCGACCGCACGTTGGCAATCGCTGCATGTGGGCTGTGGAATACGCGCCTACGCCCGATTTGAACGCTTGCGACCGATGGGCCATCGAAGTCGTTTCGATTATATCAGATGGGCGCAAGTGCATGGTTATCAGGCCCAAACCTTTATTTATTATAGCCACTGGGAGCCCGCCGTGGTCAGTATTCGCACGCTCAGCATCATGCAACGCGCCCGTCTGAAACTGCTGGGCTTTCGCCAAAACCTGTTGCGGCGGTTCCACGCCCTTGGGCTCGACGACCAGCAATATGCCGTGGTGGCGGCCATGGCCTTGGGCGACAAGAGTGGCCTGAGCCAAGCCACCAAGGACAGTTATGCCATCAGCGGTGCCAGTCATGTGTTGGCTTTGTCAGGCCTTCACCTCGGCATTGTCTACGGCTTGCTGACATGGGTGTTCGGCATGCGGCGGCGATGGCTGTGGGTGGGACAGGGCCTGACGCTCACCGCCGTGTGGAGCTATGTCATGTTGGTGGGCTTTCCCACCAGTGTGGTGCGGTCGGCCACGATGCTCACGGTCTGCTCCGTCTGCCTGTTGCTGCGCCGCAAGCGCGTCTCCATCAACACACTCGCCTTGGCTGCCCTACTGATGCTCATGGCCAATCCGCTGAACCTGTGGGACGTGGGCTTTCAACTTTCGTTCTTGGCCGTGCTGGGCATTTTGGTCTACCAGCGCGCCTTCAATCGGCTATGGCACCCCTCATCGCAACTGTTGCAGTGGGCGTGGGGAACGACAACCTTGTCGCTGGCTGCCCAACTCACCACAGCGCCATTGGTAGCCTACTATTTCGGTAGGTTCTCGTGTTATTTTCTTCTCACCAATTTACTGGTCGTGCTGGCCGCCATCTTTATTCTTTACACTACCCTGGCGCTGCTGCTCACCCTGCCGTTTGCCGTTGTCGCACAAGGTGTGGCGTGGGTTTTGGCCATGGAGGCAGGCGCGCTCAACCAGGTGCTGACCACCATGTCAACTTGGCCGGGCGCCAGTGTGGAAGGCATCAACCTCACGCTGTGGCAAGTGGTGGCGCTCTACGTCATGCTGTTGTCGATTACCGTCGTGGTAAGCTATGCGTGGCGACTGCGACCCTTGCAAGTGCTCGACGCATTCAACCCCGACGAGGATCCAGCCGGCCTGTCCGACGCATCATGGGATGGCTTGATAGACAACGACCCGGGTGCGCTCTACGATGATAGGCCGTAGGCAGAAAAGGGCCATCGGGGCCAAACAGAGGCCTCATCACTAAGCATTTCATAAAACTTTTTCAGCGCAACGTCGATTTTTCTTTTATTTTAACGCCTACAGTCTCCATTTATCAACGGGAATTCAGTACCTTTGCAAAATATATATCAATTTCATTATTAGAAGAAAATGGCAGAGGACAACTTTAAGAAGATTGTAAGTCATTGTAAGGAATACGGATTCGTATTCCCGAGTTCAGACATTTATCCCGATGGACTGGCAGCCGTGTACGACTACGGACCCAACGGTGTAGAACTGAAAAACAACATCAAGAAATATTGGTGGGACTCCATGGTGCTGCTCCACAACAACATTGTCGGCATCGACGCCGCCATCTTTATGAACCCCATGGTGTGGAAGGCCAGCGGACACGTCGACGCCTTCAACGACCCCCTCATCGACAACCGCGACTCGAAGAAGCGCTATCGTGCCGATGTGCTCATCGAGGACCAGATTGCCAAGTATGAGGAGAAAATCGACAAAGAGGTGAAGAAGGCCGCCAAGCGTTTTGGCGACAGCTTCGACGAGGCCAAGTTCCGTGAGACCAACCCACGCGTGCTCGAGCACCAGCAGAAACGCGATGCGCTCCACGCCCGTTACACAGAGGCCATGCAGGGTCCCGACCTTGAGGCCTTGAAGCAGATCATCATCGACGAGGAGATCGTAGATCCCATCAGCGGCACAAAGAACTGGACCGACGTCAGACAGTTCAACCTGATGTTCTCTACCGAATTTGGCTCTACCGCCGGCGCCACCAACAAGGTGTACCTGCGCCCCGAGACGGCACAGGGCATCTTCGTCAACTTCCTCAACGTGCAGAAGACCACACGTCAGAAGTTGCCGTTCGGTATCGCACAGATCGGTAAGGCGTTCCGCAACGAGATTGTGGCTCGCCAGTTCGTGTTCCGCATGCGCGAGTTTGAGCAGATGGAGATGCAGTTCTTCTGCCAGCCCGGCACGGAGATGAAGTGGTTTGAGTATTGGAAGAAGGTGCGCCTGGCTTGGCACGAGGCCTTGGGCATGGGCGACGAGAACTACCGCTACCACGACCACGAGAAGTTGGCTTTCTACGCCAACGCCGCCACCGACATCGAGTTTAAAATGCCGTTCGGCTTCAAGGAGGTGGAAGGTATCCACAGCCGCACCAACTATGACCTGAGCCAACACGAGAAATTCTCAGGCACCAAGATGCGCTACTTCGACCCCGACACCAACGAGAGCTACGTGCCTTACGACGTAGAGACCTCTATCGGTGTCGACCGCATGTTCCTCAGCGTGCTTTGCCACGCCTTCAAGGAGGAGAAGCTTGAGAATGGCACCTCACGCGTGGTGCTTAGCCTGCCGGAGCCCCTGGCACCCATCAAGTGCGCCGTGCTGCCGCTGGTCAACAAGGATGGCCTGCCCGAGAAGGCACAAGAGATTGTAGACAACCTGAAGTTCCACTTCACCACACACATCGAGGCCAAAGACTCTATCGGCAAGCGCTATCGCCGTCAGGACGCCATCGGCACACCGTTCTGCGTCACCGTCGACGGTCAGACCTTGGAGGACAACACGGTTACCCTGCGCTTCCGCGACTCAATGGACCAGGAGCGCGTGTCGGTCGACAAGTTGCGCGAGATCATCGAGGACCGCGTGAGCATCACCTCAGTGCTGAAGAAGCTCAACCAGGTTATCAAGCAAGCATAAGCGCATACGCCCCCACCCTACCACGGGCGGGGGCACCAAGCGCCTGCGGCACACACCTCGCACTACACGCTGGGTGTGCGGCCCACCATCGAACAAACTTAGAAACCTTTAACAGGCTGAATGAAAATGAAAACATCAAGCATGGCAACGGCAAGCGGAAAATGGCTCAAGGCACTCATGGCGCTACCCCTGTTCCTCTTCGCCTTCTTGCTTTTGCCCACATCGTGCTCTGAGGAGTCGGACGAGGTGGAGGAATTCCCCAACTGGGAGAAGACCAACACCGACTATTGGAACACGCTCTACTCGGAGGCCAGCCAGCGCATAGCGGCCGGCGACAGCAGTTGGAAGATCCTGAAGAAATGGAGCTTGCCCGACACGCTGCATACCGCCAACACGCAGTATATCGTGGTACACGTGCTCAACGAGGGCACAGGAACGGGTTGCCCGCTCTACACCGACTCCATCCGCGTGCACTACACGGGTAAGTTGCTGCCATCTACCTCTTACAAGGACGGCTATGAATTTGACACGTCGCTCACCAATGGCGCCACGGCAGAGAACTCCGCACCCGCCCAGTTCCTCGTCAGCCAAATGACCGATGGCTTCGCCACGGCCGTGCAGCACATGCACATCGGAGACCGATGGCAGGTGTATGTGCCCTCCGACCTTGGCTACGGAAGCGTCGGAAGTGGTAGCACCATTCCCGGATACTCGGTGCTTGTGTTCGACGTCCAATTGGTGTCTTACTACCGCGCAGGAACCGACGTGCCCGATTTCCAGGCCAAGAAGTGGTTCTTCGAGTAACTAAGCAATTATTGAACCTCAAATAAAAAGAGGCGTGCCTCATGGGCGCGCCTCTTTTTATTTATCATCAGCAATTATCCGAAACACAAACCAACACCCAATCCATGAAAATCCACTCGAACAACAAAATCCTTCTCGTCAACAGATCATTCATGCTGATTGCCTTGCTATTCGCCTTTCAACCCATCGCCGCCACATCCAATATTTACACAAACATCATGTTGGCCGTAGGGGCCGTGGGCTTCATCGTTTTGATAGCAAGCATCATTTGCGTGCTGATGGGTAAAGTTTCGCTCAAGGAATATGCCGCGACGGAGAAGGAAACAACCCTTTCACTACTCGCCATTTCGGTGTTGGGCCTCATCATAAGCTACGCCTACGACTCAAACCTATACAAGTTCTGGCTGTTTATCATGGCCCTGCAACTCATCGACCTTTGCATGCAACGCAAAAGAAAATGATTCAACAGAGCGCAACGCCATCCATCAACAGCTTGCCGAAAGGCAAAACATAGCCTTTCCGATCACGCCTTTGCCTTGATTCCTTTCAGCCAACTGCCCCTTCGAATGCGCAAGAGGAAGATGGTGCCACGGAACGTGAGCTCGGTGGCCATGGCCACCCACACCCCTCGCAGGCCGTAGGACTGAGCCAATACGTAAGCCAACGTAAGGCGCACACACCACATGGAGAAAAGGCTCATGGCGGCGGGTTTCAGCGTGTCGCCCGACGCCACACACACGGCATAGCTCACAATGGCAGCGGCAAAGAACGGCTCGGCAAACGCCTCGATACGCAGCACCATTGCGCCCAACTGGCGAATCTCCTCGACGGGCGAGAGGAAGCCAATCATCTCGGGTGCAAACACAAACATCACCACGCCCATGAAGGCCATGACGAGCATGCCCACACCAATCGTGAGATGCGCAAAATTCTTACAGAGATCGCTCCGACCCGCGCCATAGGTTTGGCCCACAAGCGTCGTGGCAGCGTCGCCCACGCCATAGCCTGGCATGTAACACAAGCTCTCAGCGGTAATGGCAAACGAGTTGGCGGCGATGGCCACATTGCCCAAGGGCGCCACAATGAGAGTGCTCACCACTTGGGCCGACCCCATGAGAATGTTTTGAACGGCCACGGGGAAACTAATCTTCACGGCGTTGCGCACATAAGAGCCCATCCAAACAAAGGGCGTGCGGTCGAGACGCAAAGCGATAATCTTATTCTTGCAAATGGCCTGCCACGCCATGGGTATGACCGTGAAGAAATAGGCCGACATGGTGCCCAAAGCCGCACCTACCACCCCCAACTTGAGGACATATATAAAAAGGTAATTGAACGCCACGTCCAATCCACACATCATGATGCTCAACAAACTGGGCACACGCATCTCACCGGCACTCTTGAGCATGGCGCTCATGAGATGGAACAGGAGCACAGCGGGCAAGGTTAGGCTAAAAATGAGAAAATAGCCCGACGACATTGGGGCAATGTCGTCCTTGCCGCCCAACCAATAAGGCAGGGATTGATGAATGCTCGCTCCCACCAAAGCCATCAGCACACTGAACGCCACACCGCACACCAAGGCATGGCGAAACACCTGCCGGGCACGTGTGAAATCGTTGGCACCAATGAAATGGGCCACCTGAACCGAGAACCCCAACGACACGGCACTCAGAATGCTGCCCATCAGCCACGTGGTGGTTTCCACAAGGCCGATCGACGCTGAGGCGGCCGCACCCAAATGGCCCACCATGGCGGCATCGATGAAAAACATCATCACCGTGGTGATTTGCGCGAGCATAGAGGGAATGCTCAACTCCACGATAAGCTCGAGCTTCTCGCGGCCTGTCAGTTGGGCGCCATTACGGATCTTCGCCAGGAGGGTATCGCTTTTCTTACTGCTGAACATAGGTGCAAAGGTACTCACAAAACAACAATCGGCAAAGGCCAAACAAGGGTTTTTCCTGACTTCGTCATTGCGTACCCCAAAAATCTTCGTCAAAGAGTTTAGC
>NZ_JAXVAE010000116.1:0-83956 GCF_037460745.1 Hallella sp.
CCCGTTGACAAACCTGCTGAGATGGCCACGATCCATGAATTGTCGATGTTGAAGATAATCATCGTGATGAGCAACCATGTGCCCCAAATGAGCACCTGGATGAGGTTGCGCCAAATGGCGATGCGGCTCGTTACCGCTTGCGTGCTGGCCTTGCGTTTCTCCTCTTTGGCCTTGCGCGTCTCACGGTTCATGAGGTGGTAGTAAAGCACGTGAATCGATACGCGATTGACGTAGGAGGCTATAAAGAAGAGTGTGGTTGCCTGCACTGCCCTCATGATGCTGAAGGTGAACTTGGTGGTGTCGATGAGGCGACGGTTAAACAATTCCCACGATGTGTCGCTAAGATTGAACACGTCGGCAGCCCAATAGATGCTGATGAGGACAGAAAAGGTAGCCATAATGGGCGCCACAGCCGTGTAGACGAAGCGGAAGAACCATGTGCGGCTCACCGGCGTGTTATCGTCGAAGAAGCAGCGGTTGGGATGACTGCCATAGCGCTTGAGAATGTTGGAGAAACAGTTGATGGTCAGTATGCACGTGAGCTGCATGGTCCACCATATCAGCATCTCCACGGCGAGCAGTGTGTAACCGATGAGCGAGGCTACGTCGCTGGCCAGGAACACAAGAAACGACACCCAAGCATAGAACACATCCGACGAGGGGAGAACAGCCTTGTTCCGTTTGAGCGCTATCCATTGCCATACGGTGCTGCCAAGCAACACGAAAGGTAAGATGATGCTCGTCAGGATGTTTGGAATGAGCACCACGCGGAACGTGATGACGAGGAAGCAGATGGCCATGATGGGCACGTAGATGCGAAGGCCATGCTTGATCTGCTTGCCGTCGAGGCGTATGAGCAGCGACAGCAGGATGACACCCATGAGCCATGCGTATTCGACAAGCAGGCCCGATGCCATGATAAGGAAGTTTTGTGAGATGGAGATGCGTACCACGCCCAGTGTGGCGGCAAAGATGATGACCGTGGCGGCCAGGATGATGCACATGCGTTTCGCCTTGAAGTTTTCCTTGGCCTCGTTGCCACTTGTATCACCGAAGAGCCAGCGCAGCACGAAGTCGGCCTTGTTGTGCCTAACAAGGCGGGTCACCACAAAGCCAATGACCAAGTAGCCTATCGACGCGGCAAGGATGCCGTAGAAGGCGATGATGGCCAGTAGCATGAGTATGATGCGACTGTCCCAGTCCGACTTGAATTTCTTGGTGGGTTTGTATTTCTCGATGACCGTTTCGGTGGTCTCCTTCACTGCACCGTTTAGGTTCTCGATGACCGTAAGGACGTTTTCGCCACTGTTGGTGAAGATGCTGCTTTGTATCTCCTGATAGCGCTTGTTGGCGTAGTCGTTGAGATTCTTGAGTCGCTGTTCAGTCAGGTTGTAAATGTTGATATACATCTGGTTTTGTGAGCGGTTCTCGTTGAGCGTGCGACGGATGTAGACAGCCAATGTGAGGCACACGTTGCGGTCGATCTTGGCTCTTTCAGAAAGACTGGCGACATACATGTTGCTGAGGTCGGAGATGAGGCTGTCGAAGCGTGCAATCTCCACATTGGCGTTCTCCACGTACGATCGGAAGGGCCCCACGGTGTTCTTGAACGTCTTGTATTGTTCGGTAGCCTCATGGCATGCGTACGACAGGTCGAACACGTAGCCGTTCTTCTGCGAATAAAGCATGATGGCATTCTGCTGGCTTTTGTTCATTGTGGCCAGCAGTTGGTTCATTACCTGTTGACTCTGCTCCTTTCGCGCACCCGTCTCGCTTTCGAGCTTTTGGCGGTATTCGGTCAGTTCGATGCGTAGCATGGCCAGCGTGCCGGCCAAGTTGCGTTCCTTGAGCACAGCCTTGCTTGGTAGCACGGCCAACAGGAGCAACAGGGTGATGATGAACGATCTTGTCTTCATGTAAATGGTCTATTTTCTTGCAAAGGTATAAAAAGAATTTCACTTACCATTCTGCCCGTACCCACAAAATGATGTGGTTGTTTTCGGTTTCTTGTTATGTCGCAAGAAACAGTGGAAGTTGGCGTTTGGTGGGGCGGCTGAAAGGCTTTTCGTGTTGGCCTTCCTATCTGAATAGCAGTGTGACAAGGGGTATGGTGGCAATAGAGGCCACGGTGGTGACAAACGTGATCTCGGTCATTAGCGATGGCTCGCGACCATACTTCATGCAGAACATTGTGCCAAACGACGCCACTGGCATGGCGATGACCACCGTGTTGATGTTGTTGACAATGTCGCTGACACCGCAAAAGCGGAAGAGGGCGTAGACCGATAACGGCACTACCAGCAGTCTGACGGCTGACGACACGTAGACCTTCGGGCTGCCTACAATCTGGCGCAACGGCAGCCGCGCCATTGATGAACCGATGACCATGAGAGCCGCAGGTACGGTGATGGCGCCCACCATGGTGATGGGGCGTCCCACTACATCTGGGGTTCGCACGCCCAACGCCACGAGTAGCGCGGCAAGAAAGGCGGCAATCATTGCTGGCGAGAAAAGCACCTTGGGGTTGAGTTGCTTGATGCTGTATTCGCCCTTGACAAGCATCACGCCCGCGGTGAAAATGAAAAACGTGTTGGGCATGTTGAGAAGGGCGGCGTAGAACACGGCCTCTGGGCCGAAGATGGATGAGACAATGGGATAACCGATGAACCCCACGTTGGCAAACATGAGTGCGAAGCCGATCATGCCCTGCTCGTCGTGATTCTTGCTGATGAGGCGCGGTACCCAGAAACCGAAGATGAGCAATACAAAATAGGTGAGGAAACCTACGCCCAGCAGGGGGAGAATGAGTGTGCGGTCGGGCATGCGGTCGCCCATGACGGATGAGAGTATCAAGGCGGGGCAGGTGACGTCGATGACAATGGCCGATAGTTTCTGGTCGAACTTGTCGCCCATGTAGCCCAGTTTGCACAGAGTGTAACCTAATAATACGATGATGAAGAGAACCACCATCACTTCTATGTTTTCTATCATATTCTTTTGTTTAGTAGGGGCAGTCTTGTCGGGAAGTGATGCTCGCTGTCGGGATTGCAAAAGTACGTAGATTCGTCGAAAACACCAAATGTTTGAGATTGATTTGTGCTAAGTGTTCATACGTTCGTGATATGGCGTCTTTTGTGTCAGGGAAGTGGACTTTTGCGTGTATTTCGTTCTTAATGCCTGTATTTGCCTTGGTTTGGTAACGATACGTCGGTTATTGATGACGAATCTTTGCTTGCCAAACTTTGCAGTCTTGAAAAAACATCCTCCTTCAATCCGATATTTTTCGTTAAAAGATGATAATGTTACCGAAAGATTTATTACCTTTGCGGTCGCTTAAGCGTATCTAAACAGATTATCTAAAATAACGTTATATTTTTATGAATTTCACTTTGTTGATTACCGTTGTATTGACGGCATTAACCTTGGTGGCCGGCGCATTCGTCGTAGCCAAGCTTATTGGTCCGCGCTCTTACAATCCGGTAAAAGGTGAGCCCTTCGAGTGCGGTATTCCCACCCGAGGTAGCAGTTGGATGCCCATGAACGTGGGTTACTATCTGTTCGCTATCCTTTTCCTGATGTTCGACATCGAGACCGTTCTGCTCTATCCGTGGGCAGTGGCTGTCAAGCAGTATGTTGCAGCAGGAGTGGGACCCTATGCTCTCGTGAGCATCGGATTCTTCCTGCTTGTTTTGGTATTTGGTCTGGCTTATGCCTGGAGGAAAGGAGCACTCGAATGGAAGTAAGAAAACCACACATCAAGAGCATTCCTTACGACGAGTTTAAGGATAATGAGACCCTGGAGGACATCGCCAGAGAACTGAACGATGGTGGTGTCAATGTGGTGCTTGGCAGTTTGGACCAAGTTATCAACTGGGGACGCAGCAACTCCCTTTGGTCACTGACTTTCGGTACGTCGTGCTGCGGTATTGAGTTTATGGCTGTGGGTTGCGCCCGTTACGACTTCTCGCGCTTCGGTTTCGAGGTGACACGTAACTCTGCACGTCAGGCCGACCTGATCATGTGCGCTGGTACTATCACCAATAAGATGGCTCCTGTCTTCAAGCGTCTTTATGACGAAATGGCCGAGCCAAAGTATGTGGTGGCCGTGGGTGGTTGTACCATCTCGGGCGGCCCGTTCAAGAAGAGCTATAGCGTGGTGCGCGGCATCGACGAGATTGTGCCCGTCGATGTCTATGTGCCGGGTTGCCCTCCCCGTCCCGAGGCCATTCTCTATGGTATGATGCAGTTGCAGCGTAAGGTGAAGGTGGAGAAGTTCTTCGGTGGAGCCAACCACAAGATGACCCACGAGGAGAAGGAAACCAGCATGAGCCTCGGCGGATTGCATGGCATCTCTAACGAGAACCTCTCTGGTGCCAAGATCGGTAACAAGGAGCCTATCATCGTGAAGAAATCGCCCAACAAGGAAACCGTTGAGGCGCTCGGCAAGGAGCTCGACGCTCTGGCTGCCGAGGGTGAGCAGTATAAGGTTAACAAATAAATAAGGTGTAAGAAATGAAACTGAGTAATATAGAATTCGGCTTTGACAACTTCCTCGCAGAAATGAAGAAGTTGAAGAC
This sequence comes from Hallella sp., assembly GCF_037460745.1. Classification (NCBI taxonomy): domain Bacteria; kingdom Pseudomonadati; phylum Bacteroidota; class Bacteroidia; order Bacteroidales; family Prevotellaceae; genus Hallella; species Hallella sp. The sequence continues at coordinate 4,578 of NZ_JAXVAE010000116.1, forward strand.
AGAGAAGCATTTCGACTACCTTGTGACGATTGTGGGTGAGGACTTTGGACCCGAGGAGGGGCTGGGCTGCATCTACATCCTTGAGAACACACAGACCCATGAGCGCATCAGTGTGAAGCAGTTGGCTAAGCAGCTGGGCGATGAGTATGTGATACCTTCGATCTATCATGTTTGGGCTTCGTCCGACTTGCTGGAACGTGAGGTTTACGACTTCCTCGGCATTAAGTTCCTCGGTCATCCCGATATGCGCCGCCTCTTTATGCGTAACGACTTTGAGGGTTGGCCTCTCCGTAAGGACTTTGACATGAGTCCCGAGAAGAACCAATTCCCTATGACCGATGAGCCCGAGAGCGACTGGACTTCAGAGTGGAACCTCACCAAGGATGGCGAGTTGGTGGAAACCAAGCACCGCCTGTTCGACGATGACGACTTCGTTATCAACTTTGGCCCTAACCACCCGTCTACTCACGGTGTGCTGCGTTTGCAGACTGTGGTCGATGGTGAGACCATCAAGCATATCTATCCCCATCTCGGTTACATCCACCGTGGTATGGAGAAGATGATGGAGAGCATGACTTATCCTCAGACCTTGGCTTTCACCGATCGTCTCAATTACCTCTGCGCCATGCACCATCGCCATGCGTTGGTGTCTGTCATTGAGGAGGCTATGGGCGTGGAACTGTCAGAACGCATCCAGTACATCCGTACCATTATGGATGAGTTGCAGCGTATCGACAACCACTTGCTCTTCCTCGGAACCTGCGCACAGGACCTCTCGGCTCTTACCGCATTCCTTTATTGCATGCGCGACCGTGAGCATCTGCTCAACGTTATGGAGGAGACCACGGGTGGTCGTCTGATTCAGAACTATTACCGCATTGGCGGTTTGCAGGACGATATCGATCCCAACTTCGTGCAAAACACCAAGGCATTCTGTAATTACATGCGCCCCATGGTGCAGGAGTACCTCGATGTCTTTGGTGATAACGTCATCGCCCACAAGCGTTTGGAGGGTGTGGGCTACATGAATCTTGAGGATTGCGTCAACTACGGCGTTACAGGTCCAGCAGGTCGTGCCGCTGGATGGCATAACGATGTTCGTAAGAATCATCCGTATGCCGTCTACGATAAGGTCGATTGGAAGGAAATCACTGGCACTGGAGCCGACTCTATGGAGCGTTATATGATCCATATCAAGGAGATTTACCAGAGCCTCGATATCATCATGCAATTGATCGACAACATCCCCGAGGGCGAGTTCTACATCAAGCAGAAGCCTATCATTAAGGTTCCTGAGGGACAGTGGTACACCAGCGTTGAGGGTGGAGCCGGTGAGTTTGGAGTCTATCTCGACAGCCGTGGCGACAAGAGCCCGTACCGTTTGAAGATGCGTCCTATGGGTCTCACCTTCGCAGGTGCGTTCGATAAGATGTTGCGCGGACAGAAAGTGGCTGACCTCATCGCTACAGGTGCCTCGATCGACTTCGTGATCCCCGATCTCGACCGCTAATAATATAATAAGGTAATATAGTAAAAACAAAACATTCGCATCAATGTTTGACTTCCAAATAGTTACAACATGGTTTGACAACCTTCTCCGACAGACCCTTGGCCTCGGTGATTTTTGGTCAATCCTTATCGAATGTGTCATGGTGGGCCTGATCATTCTGACCATCTACGCCCTCATTGCCATGTTCATGATATTCTTTGAGCGTAAGGTCTGCGCCTGGTTCCAGTGTCGCCTTGGCCCTATGCGTGTGGGTCCCTGGGGTGTCTTCCAGGTGTTGGCCGACGTGCTGAAGATGCTCATCAAGGAGATCTTCGGTGTCGACCGTTCCGACAAGTTCCTCTATGCGCTCGCTCCCTGCTTGACCATCGTGGCCAGTGTGGGTACGTTCTCGTTCCTTCCTTGGAACAAGGGTGCGCAGGTTCTCGACTTCAACGTAGGTGTGTTCATGATTACCGCCATCAGTTCTATTGGTGTGCTGGGTGTCATTCTCTCTGGTTGGGGCTCAAATAACAAGTACTCTGTGGTGAGTGCCATGCGTGGTGCCGTACAGATGATCTCTTATGAGATGTCGCTCGGTCTTTGCATGGTGATTGCAGTTGTGCTTTGTGGCACAATGCAGCTTAGTGGTATCGTTGAGGCGCAGACTGGCCCTTGGAAGTGGCTCATCATTCAGGGTCATATTCCTGCCATCGTGGCTTTCTGCATCTTCCTTATCGCTGGTAACGCTGAGGCCAACCGTGGCCCGTTCGACTTGGCTGAGGCCGAGAGTGAGCTGACTGCTGGTTACCATACTGAGTATAGCGGTATGGGCTTTGGTTACTTCTATCTGGCTGAGTATCTGAACCTTGTGGTTATCTCCGGTTTGGCAGCAGCCATCTTCCTCGGTGGTTGGGCTCCGCTCAACATCGGTGTTGACGGCTTCGACACGGTGATGAACTACATCCCTGGCTTTGTCTGGTTCATTGGTAAGACGCTTGCAGTGATCTGGGTTTTGATGTGGGTTCGTTGGACCTTCCCCCGTCTTCGCATCGACCACATCCTGATACTCGAGTGGAAATACCTCATGCCGCTCACGCTCATCACGCTCGTTGTTATGACGGCTTGTGTGGCCCTCGGCCTGACGTTTTAATTCATGGATCATTAACGTAAACAAAAATTAAATCATCAAATATGTCTGAATCATATTTTGGCGGTATTAAGGATGCTGTCAAGACTTTGGCTACCGGCCTGAAGGTGACCATGAAGGAATACTTCACGCCTAAGTCAACAGAGCAGTATCCTGAGAACCGAAAGACCACGTTGCACGTGAGTCCTCGCCACCGCGGACGTCTTGTTTTCAGCCGCGTTGAGAGCCTCGATGACCCGCAGGCCGTAAAACGCGGTCTGAAGGTTGGCGACTACAAGTGCACAGCTTGCACGCTGTGTGAGAAAGCATGTCCCAACGGCACCATTAAGATTGTGTCGCACATGGAGACGGACGAAGAGACAGGGCGCAAGGCAAAGGTGCTCGACGATTACATCTATGATCTTGGCGACTGCATGTTCTGCGAGCTCTGCGTCAATGCATGTAACTTCGGTGCCATTCATTTCACCAACGATTTTGAGAATGCGGTCTTCGACCGTTCCAAACTGGTGTTGCACCTCGACAAGGAGGTCTATGAGGGTGGTTCGTTGCCCAATCTCATTGATGGCGGCGCTCCTCTGACAATTGGAGAGTTTAACACTAAAACCAAATAACCGACTATGGCAAGTTTAGCGCATATCATTATTTTCACCATCTTAGCCGTAGTCATCCTTGGCTCAGCTATCCTGTCGGTGATGAGCAAGAGCATCATGCGATCAGTTACATTCTTGCTGTTCGTGCTCTTCGCTATCGCAGGCATCTATTTCATGTTGGGGTACACCTACCTTGGCGCAGCTCAGATTTCTGTGTACGCCGGTGGTATCACCGTACTTTATATGTTTGCCATTCAGCTCGTCAGCAAGCGTTCTCTGCAAGGTCTTACCGAGCGCATCAAGCTGTCGCGTGTACTTCAGGGCGCCCTTCTCTCATTGGCCGGACTGGTCACTGTGGGTGTTGTGTTGCTGAAGAACCAGTTCATCGTGAAAGCTGTGGCAGGTTCCATCGAGGAGTATGACATGAGCCAGGTGGCGCAGGCCATTGTTGGTTCTGATAAGTATCAGTATGTTCTGCCGTTCGAGTTCATCTCAGTATTCCTGCTGGCTTGTATCATCGGTGGTGTCTTAATTGCAAGAAAGGAGGACAAGAAATGATTCCTGTAGAGTTTTATTTGGTGCTTAGCACCCTGTTGTTCTTTATCGGTGTCTTTGGCTTTGTCACCCGTCGCAACCTTGTGGCTATGCTGATCTCCGTCGAGTTGATTCTCAACTCTGTGGACTTGAACTTTGCGGTGTTCAACCGCCTGCTCTTCCCTGGTCAGCTTGAAGGCATGTTCTTCACGTTGTTCTCCATCGGAGTGGCAGCTGCCGAGACAGCCGTGGCTTTGGCCATCATCATTAACGTTTACCGTAACTATCGCAGTGACCAGGTGAACAGTATTGAAAACATGAAATTCTAATATCGCACAATGGAATACAGTTATTCATTTTTAATACTTCTTCTCCCCTTCTTGAGCTTCCTGGTCTTGGGATTGCTCGGTATGAAGATGAAGAAGCCCGTCGCTGGACTCATCGGCATGGCAGTACTGGGTGTGCTGTGGTGCATGAGCCTTTATACGGCTTATAACTATTTCTTCGCTGAGGGACGTGGCGCCGACGGTTTGTTCCCCACGGTGACGGTGTTCAACTTCACTTGGATGAAGTTCACTGAGCTGTTGACCTTCAACATCGGCTTCCGTCTGACACCTATCAGCGTGATGATGCTCATCGTCATTACGACTGTTTCCTTCATGGTTCACATCTATTCGTTTGGCTACATGGCCGAGCGTGACGAGAACTATAAGAAGGAGGAGTATGAGCCTGGTTTCCAGCGTTTCTATGCTTACTTGAGCTTGTTCACCATGTCTATGTTGGGCTTGGTGGTGGCCACCAACATCTTCCAGATGTATCTGTTCTGGGAGCTCGTGGGTGTTTGCTCATACCTGCTCATTGGTTTTTACTATCCCAAGCATGCTGCTGTGCACGCATCCAAGAAGGCATTTATCGTTACGCGTTTCGCCGACTTGTTCTTCCTCATTGGTATCCTGTTCTACAGCTACTATGTTGGAACGTTCAACTATGACCTGACGGCCGATCCTTCTTTGGTGATGAAGTTGCCTGGAGCCGCTTACTTCCTGCCGATGTCGCTCTTCCTGATGTTCATCGGTGGTGCAGGTAAGTCAGCTATGTTCCCTTTGCACATTTGGTTGCCCGATGCCATGGAGGGTCCGACCCCTGTGTCAGCTCTTATCCACGCCGCTACGATGGTTGTGGCAGGTGTCTATCAGGTAGCTGCTTTGATGCCTATTTGGGTGGCTTACGCTCCCAACACCTTGCATTACATCGCTTACATCGCAGCCTTCACCGCTTTCTACGCAGCCGCAGTTGCTTGCTGCCAGAGCGATATTAAGCGTGGCTTGGCTTTCTCAACCATCTCTCAGATTGCTTACATGCTCACCGCCCTGGGTGTGGTGACAGCCATGGAAGGTGAGGGTAGCGTTGGTTACATGGCTTCCCTGTTCCACCTGTTCACCCACGCCATGTTCAAGGCTTTGTTGTTCCTCTGCTCAGGTGCCATCATTGTCATCATCGGCTCCAACTTCAAGGAGTACATGGGAGGATTGCATAAGTACATGCCTATCACCAACATCTGCTTCCTCATTGGTACGATTGCCATCAGTGGATTCTGGCCTTTGGCAGGTTTCTTCTCAAAGGATGAGATTGTAGACGCTTGCTTCCACTTCTCACCGTATCTTGGTTACTTCATGACATTGGTTAGTGGTATGACCGCTTTCTATATGTTCCGTCTTTACTATGTCATCTTCTGGGGTGACAGTTACTACGAGCAGGATCCCGACCACCGTCGCAAGCCCGCCGAGGTTCCCTTCATCATGTGGGGTCCGTTGGTGTTCTTGTCAGTGATCAGCATCTTTGCTGGTTGGATACCTTTCGGCCACTTTGTGTCATTGGATGGTCACGTTGAGGAGATTGCTTTGCAGCACTTCCATTTCGGAGCCACAGCTTGGATGTCTTTGGCTGTTGCAACGATTGGCTTCGCTCTCGCTACTTACATGTACGCACCGAAGCATAATCCGCTGCCCAACAAGTTGGCTACCGCCATGCCTAAGTTGCACAAGGCCGCTCTCAATCGTTTCTACATTGACGACGCTTGGCAGTTCTTCACACACAAGATTGTCTTTGGTTGCTTCTCTATCCCCATTGCATGGTTCGACCGCCACGTTATCGATGGCATGTTCAACTTCTCAGCTTGGGCAACACAAGAGGGTGGTCAGGCCATCCGTCCGTGGCAGAGTGGAGATGTGCGCCAGTATGCCGTTTGGTTCCTCACGGGTTCAGTGGCTCTGACACTTATCCTGCTGTGCATTTAACTAACATCCCAACACCAAACAACTAAAAGAAAATGACATTTTTAACATTATTCGTCGTAATACCCGTCGTGATGTTGCTGGCCTTGTGGCTTGCTCGCAACGACAGTCAGGTTCGTGGCGTGATGGTGGTTGGCTCCACGGCATTGCTTGCTCTTGCCATCTACCTTGTCTTAGCGTTTGTCAATGCGCGCGAGACAATGCCTGCCGAACAATATCCCTTCCTTTTCGGCACGGCAATCCCTTGGTTTGAACCGCTCAACATCTATTATAGAACCGGTGTTGATGGCATCTCTGTGGTTATGTTGCTGCTGAGTTCCATCATCGTCTTCACAGGTACGTTCGCCAGTTGGCAGCAGCACCCCATGCAGAAGGAGTATTTCCTTTGGTTCACCTTGCTGTCTGTCGGTGTGTATGGTTTCTTCATCTCTGTCGACTTGTTCACCATGTTCATGTTCTACGAGGTGGCACTGATTCCTATGTATCTGCTGATTGGCGTCTGGGGTACAGGTCCTAAGGAGTATTCAGCCATGAAGCTGACCCTGATGTTGATGGGTGGTTCAGCCCTTCTGATCATCGGTATCCTTGGTATCTATTTCTTCAATGGCCAGTTTAGCGGTCAGTACACCATGAGTGTTGTTGAGATTGCTCAGCTCCACGCCATTCCCGCCTTCATCCAGAAGATTTTCTTCCCGTTCATCTTCATTGGTTTTGGTATCCTCGGAGCTCTGTTCCCCTTCCACACATGGTCTCCCGATGGTCACGCTTCAGCGCCTACGGCTGTGTCAATGCTGCACGCTGGTGTGCTGATGAAGCTTGGAGGTTATGGTTGCTTCCGTGTGGCTATGTACCTTCTTCCAGAGGCTGCCCAGCAGTTGTCTTGGGTCTTCTTGATCCTCACCACTATCTCTGTGGTCTATGGTGCCCTGTCGGCTTGTGTTCAGACCGACCTGAAATACATCAACGCCTACTCATCTGTGTCACACTGTGGTATGGTGCTCTTCGCCCTGGTCATGATGACTCAGACCGCTTGCACCGGTGCCATTCTTCAGATGCTCTCTCACGGTTTGATGACCGCCCTCTTCTTCGCCGTCATTGGTATGATTTATCACCGTGCTGGTACGCGTGATGTTCGCAAGTTGGGTGGTTTGATGAAGGTTATGCCTTTCCTCGCAGTGGGTTATGTGATTGCCGGTTTGGCCAACCTCGGCCTTCCTGGCTTCTCAGGATTCGTAGCTGAGATGAACATCTTCGTTGGAGCTTTTGAGGTGAACGACACGTTCCACCGCGCTTGCACCATCATTGCTTGTACATCTATCGTCATCACGGCTGTTTACATCCTTCGTGTTGTAGGTAAGATCTGCTACCAGAAGGTTGCCGATGAGTCGTTCTTCAAGTTGACCGATGCCACTTGGGATGAGCGCGTTGCCGTTGGTGGACTGATTCTCTGCGTCGCCGGACTTGGTTTGGCTCCTCTGTGGGCTCAGAACATCATCAACGATGCTGTGGCCCCGATGATTCATCACATCATGGGAACTGGTGCTGTTGCAGGTATGTAATGTATCAATTTTAAATTTGGATATAACAATGATGAATATAGATTATAGTCAGTTTTTAAACATGATCCCTGAGGTGACCTTGATGGCCGCTTTGATGATTGTGTTCATTACAGACCTGTTTACCGCAAAGAAACCCGGCGAAGCACGCAACCGCAACTGGTTCAATCCTCTTGTGTGCGTACTGATGCTAGCCCATATCTTCATTAACATCTGGCCCACCGAGGCTTCCACAGCTTTTGGTGGCATGTATATGACCAATGGCAGCGTGGGTGTCATTAAGACTATCCTCGCCTTCAGTGTGCTCATTGTCTTTGTGCAGTCGCGCGAGTGGTTACAGCGTGAGGACACCAACTTCAAGGAGGGTGAGTTCTATGAGTTGGTTCTCGCTACCCTGTTGGGTATGAACATGATGGTTTCTGCCAATCATTTCCTGCTCTTCTTCCTGGGTCTTGAAATGGCTTCTGTTCCTATGGCTTGCTTGGTTGCGTTCGATAAGTATCGTCACAACTCAGCCGAGGCTGGTGCTAAGTTTATTCTTACCGCCACCTTCTCAAGCGGCGTTATGCTCTATGGCATCAGCTTCTTGTATGCAGCCACTGGCACACTCTACTTCGATGACGTGATGGCTAACATCTCAGCCACTCCTCTTTGCATCCTTGGCATGGTGTTCTTCTTCAGCGGCTTGGGCTTCAAGATTTCCTTGGTTCCCTTCCATTTCTGGACAGCCGACACTTACCAGGGTGCTCCTACCACAGTGACAGGTTATCTCAGCGTTACCTCTAAGGGTGCTGCGGCCTTTGCTCTTTGCGCCATCCTGATGAAGGTTTTCGCCCCCATTGTGGAGTATTGGCAGATCATGTTGATGGTTGTCATCGTGTTGTCAATCACCATCGGTAACCTGTTCGCCATCCACCAGAAGGATCTGAAGCGCTTCATGGCCTTCAGTTCTATCTCTCAGGCCGGCTATATCATGCTTGCTGTGGTTGGCAATTCAGCCATGAGTGTCACAGCCCTGTCCTACTACGTGCTCATCTACGTGGTGGCCAACCTCGCTGTGTTCTCTATCATCGCAGCTGTTGAGGAGAATAACGGTGGTGTTGTCAACATGAACGCTTACAATGGCTTCTATAAGACCAATCCCCGTTTGGCCTTCCTTCTGACGTTGGCTCTGTTCTCATTGGGTGGAATTCCTCCGTTCGCAGGTATGTTCTCGAAGTTCTTCGTGTTCATGGCTGCGGCCAATGGCGCACAGGTCACCACGGCTATTGGAGCCACCATCTATGCAGTGGTGTTCATCGCCTTGGTGAATACGGTGATCTCACTGTATTACTACCTACTCATCGTGAAGGCCATGTTCATCAGCGATAATGAGAATCCATTGCCCACCTTCAAGAGTTCTTGCAGCACGAAGATGGCTTTAGCTATCTGCACACTGGGCGTTGTGGCCTTCGGTGTGTGCAGCATCGTTTACAACTGGATTCACGCTGCTTCTGTGATGTAATTCAGGCGTTGGCACTCTTGGTCAGCCTTGACGGTTTCATTCCGTATATAGGTTGACACTATAAATAGAACAAGCCACTTTGGAGAATTCTTCAAAGTGGCTTGTTGCATGTTAGCTCTTTGGCCATTCGCAACGGTGGAACCATAGGTTGCATAATGGCTTTTCGATGATGAGTGGGTGATGGTAAGCGGTAAGGAGGGTTGCTATATGCACCAAGCCGCTCCGGGCTTTGAGGCGGTAGCGGCTTGGTGCGCTTTTTGGAGGGAGGGGGGTGGCGACAAATATGTCGCCAAAAATGGCTTTCGCGAGACTACTTTTCTTTGCGGTTCGATTATTGCGGTTCTTTATAACCCTTTTCTATGCGGTTCGCTTTATGTAAGGGCTTTTATGAGCCCTCTTTTTGGGTTCTTCCGTTAAATGCGTAGATGAGATATGGAATGGTTGAAAGGGTGAAAGAATCGTAGCGATAGAGCAACGCGCCATGCTGTAAGGGCAAAAGCATAGAATAGAAGGCTGTTGCCTTTACTGGGCGTATGTAAAACCCAATGGCCTCCCTGGGCGATGCGCTAGGCTATGGGCTTTTGTCCCTTCGGGGCGCATATCCACGCTTTTAACGGAAGAACCTCTTTTTGTGGTTTGCTTTTCCTGTGGGTGGGGTAGAGGGTTTGCCGTGCACCTGCTTTGGGGGAGCGTTTAGTGCTTTCCTTTCAGCGTTTGCTCAAAGAGGACCTTTGCGGTTTTGCCTGACCTGAACACATAGTGGAACCTGAAACCTGCATCTTTATACGCCTTGCTTTGCGTGTTCTTGTCAAGGTCGTCTTGCAGCGCCTGCTTCAGACTGGCTTTGTGCTGATTGATGATTTCTGCGTTGTCGGCTTCGTCGCGAAGCGTGTAAAAATAGTGGAACGTCTTGTCGGCTCGTGTAAACGTAATGCTGTCTGTGCGCTGGTTGTCGGTGAAGGGAGTGGGGCAGTAGCGCTCTGTGTAGTCCCTGGCGTCGCGCTCGGCGCGATCCTCCAATGAGTCGTGATGACAAGCGGTGAACAGCGTCATGCTAATGGCTGCCGTGAGAATGGGTATGATGGCCTTTTTCATAATTGGTATTTGCATTTTTATTAGTTTATACGCAGCTTGTGAATGGAAAGACTTAGTGTGTAGTCTATGCTGCTTGGCGGTTTGTTGAGCGCCATGAGCGCTTGTTCTCAAATGGTCGAGCACCGCCTATCTTTTGCAAAGGTAACAAAACGTTTAGATAAAGCGATATGGAAGGACGGAAAAAGTTGGGATGTTTGAGGAACTTGTTGGTTGTTGCCAATATGTAGAGCATTGACCAATAGTTAAAAACAAAGAAAATAGCCATTTTTTGTTAACGGATGTCGTTTCAATGTCCTTTTTGCCCTATCTTTGTAAATCCTTGGTCCAAAAGGCTGTTTGAGGATATCGATGCCTCCATGGCCCTATTGCATTCATAAAAGAATCAATCATTAGCCTATCCGATGAAAAAGATTATAATACCCCTCTTGGCATTTGTTGTTCTCGTAGCCGTGGTAACGGTTGGCGCGAGTTTCTATATGCTCAATTTCTCCCTCTCGCCCGACCCTAACCGCACCGACCTTGACAGCGCCTATACCCGTTTGTACCAGCGCATGCCCGACATGAAGCCCTGGGTCGACAGCATGCAGTCGCATGGCCTTCTCCGCGACACCTTCCTTAACATGCCATCGGGTGAGCGCCATCATGCCCTGTATTTCCGTTCCGACTCCGCTCATGGCCGCACCGCCGTGTTGGTACATGGCTATAAGGATTGCGCCGTGAAGTTTCTCTACCTCGGGCGCATGTACCATCGCGACTTGGGGTATAACGTGGTGATGCCCGACCTTCATGCCCACGGTCTCAGCGAGGGCGACGCCATTGGCATGGGTTGGAACGACCGCCTCGATGTGAAACGCTGGACAGAGATGGCTGCCCAGACTTTCGCCGACTCCACCCATGCGCCCAACATCGTGGTTCACGGCGTTTCGATGGGAGCCGCCACCACCATGTGTCTGTCGGGCGAAGAGCTACCCGCATACGTCACCCATTTTGTGGAAGACTGCGGCTACACCAGCGCGTGGGACGAGTTTGCCGTTCAACTCAAAGAGCAGTTCTCGCTTCCCGCTTTCCCCTTGATGTATAGTACCAGCTTGCTGTGCCGGGTGGTCAATGGCTGGAGCTTTGGCGAGGCCTCACCCATGAAGCAGGTGAGTCGTTGCCGTCGCCCCATGTTGTTCATCCATGGCGATGCCGACACGTTTGTGCCCTTCTGCATGATGAAGCAGCTCTACGAAGCCAAGACCCATGGCTACAAGGAACAATGGGTCACACGAGGCACCCAGCATGCCTGTTCTTATTCCGATTATCCTAAGGAGTACACCGAGCGCGTGCGTCAGTTTCTTGCGAAAGAGTAACCCTATGCGCTCGACGTCGTGCGGTGGTCCATTAGCCACAATGCCCTGTCGTTTTAACCCCAATAACCATAAGACATAACACAAATGTAACCTCGCGCAAAGAAAATCAGCCATCACGTTTCGGCGTGCAACCTTATTTGTGCAGTTGGTTACAAAAATAGTCGAATCGAACGGCTTATGTGAATTCTTTTTATTAACTTTGCACGAAAGAGAATTGATTTCATGGAGAACATCAGAAACTTCTGCATTATTGCCCATATAGACCACGGAAAGTCGACCTTGGCTGACCGTATGTTGGAATATACCAAGACCATCAAGATCACTGAGAACCAGATGCTCGACAACATGGACTTGGAACGCGAGCGTGGTATCACCATCAAGAGCCACGCCATCCAAATGGAATACGAGTATGACCGTAAGAAGTACATGCTCAACTTGATTGATACCCCGGGTCATGTGGACTTCAGTTATGAGGTGTCGCGCTCCATCGCCGCTTGCGAGGGAGCCCTGCTCGTTGTTGACGCCACACAGGGCGTCCAGGCACAAACCATATCCAATCTTTACATGGCTATCGAGCAAGACCTCGAGATCATCCCTGTCATCAATAAGATCGACATGCCCAACGCCATGCCCGATGAGGTGGAGGACGAGATTGTAGACCTCATCGGCTGCGATCCCGAAGACATCATCCGTGCCAGTGGTAAGACCGGCGAGGGCGTTCCCGAGATATTGGAGGCCGTGGTGAAGCGCATCCCTGCGCCGAAATGCGACCCCGCCAAGCCGTTGCAGGCCCTTATCTTCGACTCCATCTTCAATAGCTTCCGCGGAATCATCGTGCTGTGTAAGGTCGAGAATGGTTCCATCAAGCGTGGCGACAAGGTGAAGTTTGTGCAGACCGACATGGAATACACCGCCGATGAGGTGGGTGTGCTGAAACTCGACCTTGAGCCGCGCAATGAGCTCGGCTGTGGCGAGGTGGGCTATGTTATCTCGGGTATCAAGGTGGCCACCGAGGTGAAGGTGGGCGACACCATCACCCATGTCGACGCACCTTGCGAAAAGGCCATCTCCGGCTTCGAGGAGGTCAAGCCCATGGTGTTTGCCGGTGTTTATCCCATCGACCCCAACGACTACGAGAACCTGAGAGCCTCGCTTGAGAAGCTCCAGCTCAACGACGCCTCGCTCACGTTCCAACCCGAGAGCTCACAGGCCCTGGGCTTTGGTTTCCGTTGTGGCTTCCTTGGATTGCTCCACATGGAGATTGTGCAGGAACGCCTCGACCGCGAGTTTAATATGGATGTCATCACCACCGTGCCCAACGTGTCGTATATGGTTTACGACAAGCAGGGAGGCTGCAAGGAAGTGCACAACCCCAGTGGTCTTCCCGAGTCTACGCTCATCGACCATATTGAGGAGCCCTATATTCGTGCCACCATCATCACCGGCACCAATTTCATCGGTCCCATCATGCGCCTGTGCTTGGACAAACGCGGCGAGCTGCTCAGTCAGCAGTATGTGTCGGGCAACCGTGTGGAGCTCCATTTCATGATACCATTGGGCGAGATCGTCATCGATTTCTACGACAAGCTGAAGAGCATCTCCAAGGGCTACGCCTCGTTCGACTATCATATCGACAGCTATCGCCCGTCGAAACTGGCCAAGCTCGACATTCTGCTCAACAGCGAGCCCGTCGACGCCCTCTCCACGCTGACCCATGAGAGCAACGCCGTGACGATGGGTCGCCGCATGTGTGAGAAGCTGAAGGAGCTCATCCCGCGCCAACAATTCGACATCGCCATCCAGGCAGCCATTGGCGCTAAGATCATTGCCCGTGAGACGGTGAAGCAGGTGCGCAAAGACGTGTTGGCCAAGTGTTATGGTGGTGACGTTAGCCGTAAGCGTAAGTTGCTTGAGAAACAGAAGAAGGGTAAGAAGCGCATGAAGCAAATTGGTAACGTGCAAGTGCCGCAGAAAGCCTTCTTGGCTGTGCTAAAACTTGATTAAACCTAAAATGTTTCAATAATCTGGAGAGAAAAATGAAAGAACTACAAAACTCAACGAGAGATATAGCCCGTGAGTTGGCGCGCAAATACAGCACCATGACTCATGAGGAGCTCGATATTTTGGAGAGCATACTCGTACCGCGCAAATGCGCAAAGGGTGAGTTGATTCTGACGGAAGGCGAGGTTTGTAAGGATTTTCTCTATATCGACAAAGGACTGATCCGTCAGTTCTACATCAAGAAAGACAAGGAGGTAACTGAGCACATGGGTACCGAAGGCAATATCATCATGTGTATTGAAAGCCTCTTCAAGGAGGAGCCCACCAAGTTGCAAGTGGAGGCGCTTGAGCCTTCCTTGCTCTACGCCATTCCCAAGCATCGCTTGGAGCAGGTGGCCTTGCACAATGTGAACATCCAAATCCTCTATCGTAAGATATTGGAGGAGAGCTTGATATTCAGTCAGATACACGCCGACCTGGTGCGTTTTGAGACCGCTCAGAATCGTTATCTGCGCTTGTGCAAATTGTTGCCGCAGGTGGTTCTGCGCGCTCCGCTGAACTATATTGCCAGTTACCTTCAGATGACTCCTGAGACCCTGAGTCGCGTGAGAGCCGCAACGTTGTAGCCTTCCTAACAGAAGAACATTACAAGTCCGTACCACATAGAACTTACTATCCTGCAAGGGTAGTAAGTTCTTTTTGCTTTACCTTGAAACAGACAGCCGAATTTATTCAACAATCTATATATAAAACTACACGTTTTTTCTGAACGAACGTGCTTGTGGCTGCAAATAAGCGATTCTCGCTGAGTTTATACAACAGGTTGATAATCAATGTTTTGCGTTTTTATCATACCTTCGACGATCCGTCAAAACAACATGAGCCTTGCGAAAAGGCATGTTTCGAGTTTCGATACATGCCCGATCGTCATGCGTAACCTGCCTAACGGTGCCTCGATACATTACCTTTCGCAACTCGATACATGGCCTTTCGCATCTTAACACCTGATCTTTTGTAACGCCACGACGCTTGTTCGTCTCACTCGAAGCAGAAAGTCGGGCTTTTCGCGTTCTATTTCACAAGGCATTGACGACCATCTTTTTAACCAAATATTCAGACAAAATGATACATTAGCCCCAATCGTTAATTAAGACGAAAGTGGAGGATTGTTAGGATCTCATGATCGATTGGGGTTAAAATATAACCCCTGATAGGGGTTGATTAGTGGTGACCATAAAAAAGCTTACCATCCCTACAGATGGTAAGCTGATGTGGTTGCGTCCGTTTGCACTATAATGTTGCGAATGGGCCTGTTTTCTTTCATGCTGTCGCCCCAGCCGTTGGGGCTTTGTGGCGATTAGTCCCAGCTCTTGCTGCGAATCTCTGCCAAGGCTTTCACCCAGTTGGTGTCGAGCGAGAAGGGCGTCAGGAAGTTGGTGTTGTCCACGTAGGCGCGGCAGAGCTCGTAGTCGGTGTCGCCAAACAAGACGTTGTTCAGACTGGCGGCCTTGAAGCGTGCCACGGCAATCTCCTTCTTGCTGGTGCTGTTCTTGGCCTCTGAGAGGCGCTTGAAGTACAGGTTCACAAACTCCGTCATGGCGTAAGTCTGTATGCCCAGTTGCTTCTCGGTGAACGTGTTGTCGTCCTTCGACTTGTATAACATATACTCGATGACATCCCACTTGAATGAAGCCGTCTTGCGCTCCGTCATGGGTTTGTTCTTGTCATACTTAATCGTCTTGAACTCCTCTTGCATTCTCATCACCTCGTTGTAGATTTGCTGGGCTTGCGTTCCCAGTGCAAAGGTGCATAACATGGCAAATGTTAGAAGTGCTTTTTTCATTCTTATTCTTGTTTATTCGTTTCTGATAAGCTTCAGGTGGTGATCTATGCACGCCGGATATTCATCCTTGTAGTGGCTCACCATCATCAGCGTTTTGTTGTTTCTCTTGCAGAAGGTCTCTATCACATCCTTTGCCAGTTGGCGGTTTTGGTTGTCGAGCCCGTGCAGTGGCTCGTCGAGGATGAGCAGTTCTGGGTCCTTGACAAATGCCCTCGCTAATAATATGAGACGTTGCTGACCACTGGAAAGTTTCAGGAAAGTGTGGTTTTCTAATCCTTTTAGTCCAAAAATGTCCATCCAGAACCTGCAAACGTCGTATTCCTCTGGGTTCGGCTTAGCGTAGAGTCCGATGGAGTCCTTCAGTCCGCTGGCCACGATCTGTATGGCGGGCAGGTCGCGTTGGTAGGCTCGGTGCATCTCAGGCGACACATATCCAATGTGGCGCTTGATGTCCCAGATGCTCTCGCCCGTTCCGCGCGCCATGCCGAAGAGCGCTATGTTGCAGGCGTAGCTCTGTGGGTTATCGGCACACACCAGGCTCAGCAATGTCGACTTTCCCGCTCCGTTCTGTCCGCTAAGCACCCAGTGCTCACCATTCATGACCGTCCATGAGAGGTCTTTGAGGATGGTGCGCTGCCCGTAGCGTATGCACACCTTGTTCATCTTCACCACCTCGTGGCTGTGAAACTCGTGCTCCTTGTAGGGCAGGCGCAGTATGGCCTCGGCCTTCTCGTTGTCCAACACGTGGGCAGGGGTGGGCTCGCGATGCGCCAAGTAGTTGGCCAGGCTCACCTTCGGAAGCACCACCATGTTGTTGACCTCCACCACATGGGTGATGAACGTTGGTATGTCGTCGCTCTTCGAGAGCACCAGGATGAGTTGGATGCCCATCTCGGGGAGCGTCGACAGTAGCGTTTGCAACTGTTCGCGCGTCTCCGCGTCGAGACCGATGAACGGGTTGTCCATGATGAGCACCCGTGGGCTCGCCAGCAACACCTCGGTCAGTTTGAGCTTGCGCAGCTCACCGCTCGACAGCGATATGATGTATTTTCCGAGCGACGCCCTCATGCGAAACAGGTCGTACAATCGGCGTTGCAGAGCCCGGCGTTCCGCCGTGTCGTCGCCAGTGAGGGCGAAAGCCTTCTCCAACCGATCGGCTACGGTAGGGGTCGACGCATCGATCTCCTGTTGGTTCCATCGCTGTTGCAGGTAATAGCTGCGGTCGTTGTCGCCACCATAGGCGTCGCGGAAGGTCACATACTTGATGTTGTCGGCCACCAGCGGCTTGGCGCTTGGCGCAAAGTTGTACTCCGGGTCGCGTCCCAAGAGTGGGTGCCGACCGATGAGAATGTCCACCAACATCGATTTTCCGCCCCCGTTGGGGCCTACGATGGCCATGTTCTCGCCTTCGTCGAGCGTAAAGTTCACAGGCTGAGCCATGCGCCACGCTGGCATTCGTGTTATCCCGTCCGCTATGTTTATGATGTGTTTCATGTTATCCTTGGTTTGCGATGCGCTCCTTGTGGCTACGCACATAGTCTTTCCAACTGTTGTAATGGCGCTCACCCGTGTCGGGTTTCGAGAGTTGCAGGAAGTGGCAGTAAGCCGCGCCCAGCGCGTCGGTGGCGTCCATAAACTTGGGGAGGTCGTCTTTCGAGAACCGCAAGATGCGTTGCAGCATGGCCGCCACTTGCTCCTTCGACGCCTGTCCCTGTCCCGTGATGGCCATTTTTATCTTCATGGGCGCATACTCGTGGATGGGAACGTCGTGGCGTATGGCGGCGGCGATGGCCACCCCTTGCGCCCGTCCCAGTTTCAGCATCGACTGCACGTTCTTTCCGAAGAAAGGCGCCTCAATGGCCATCTCGTCGGGCAGATACTCGTCGATGATGCCCGTCACGCGCTCGAAGATCTTTCCGAGGCGCAGATAGGGGTCGCTCATCTTGTGCAGGTCGATGACACCCATGGTCATCATCTCAGCCTTGCTGCCCCTTACCCGCAGCAAGCCGTAGCCCATGAAGTTGGTTCCGGGGTCGATGCCGAGAATGATGCGCTCCGTTTTCTCCATTGCCTATGGGGTTGACGGTTAACGGTCGAGATATGGGTTCGACGCCAACTCACGGCCCACGGTGGTCTCCTCGCCGTGTCCTGGCAAGATGCGCGTGTCGTCGTTGAGCTGGCAAACCATTCGCAGGCTCTGGATAAGCAGGAACATGGATCCGCCAGGCAGATCGGCGCGCCCCACGCTGTTGCGGAACAACGTGTCGCCCGAGAATGCCACCTTCTCGTCCTTGCACCAGAAGAACACGCTGCCCTGTGAGTGGCCAGGGGTCTCGATCACTTGGAGCGTGTGGGTGCCGAAGGTAATGGTGTCGTTCTCCTCCAGGTAACGGCCCACGGGCGGTTGCTCGTCCTTGGCAAGTTCCTGGCGCATAAACTGCTCGGCCTGCTCAGAGAGGGTGCTGATGAGTGGCTCGTCGTCCTTGTGAAGCTCCACCTTCAGGCCCCAGGTGTCGAACACAAACTTGTTGCCAATGTTGTGGTCCACGTGTCCGTGGGTGGCCAACAGGTGTACGGGGCGCAGGTGGTTGCTCTCTATATGGTTTTTGATGGCTTGGCGCTCAGCCTCAAACTGTGCGCCACAGTCGATGATGACAGCCTCTTGTGTCTCATCGTTCACCACGTAACAGTTCTCTTGTATGACGTTGCATACGAAGCGTTTTATTTGTAGCATAACGTTCTTGTTATTCGTTGGTTATCTCTTTTAATCAAAGCGGAAGGTACAGCACATACTTTTCCTTGAACCACTCGTCGTCGAAGAGGTCGGTGATGGGTGTTTGCTGCAAGAGCTTGGCGAAGGGGCGCGTCTCCTCGGCGATGTTTCCGCCTTTGAGAACAAACAGGCCGTTGGGGTAGGCGTTGTGCTGGGTTTTGCTGATGTTCTTGCGAATGATCTTCACCAGGTCGGGCAGCGGCATGACGGCGCGCGACACCACGAAGTCGAACTTGTCTTTCTCCTCCTCGCCACGGCGATGCACAGGCTCCACGTTTTTCAGGCCGATGGCGTCGGCCACCTCCTGCGCCACACGCACCTTCTTGCCCGTTCCGTCGATGAGTCGGAAGTGGCAGTCGGGAAACATGATGGCCAACGGAATGCCCGGGAAGCCGCCTCCCGTTCCGAAATCGAGGATGCGCGTGCCCGGTTTGAAATGGCATGCCTTGGCGATGGCCAATGAGTGGAGCACGTGGTGCACGTAGAGGTTGTCGATGTCCTTGCGCGAGATGACGTTGATCTTGCTGTTCCAGTCGCGATACAAGCCGTCGAGCGCGGCAAACTGGCGCTGCTGCTCGTCGGTGAGATGGGGAAAATTGGATAGGATATGTTGCATGCTTATTGCTTATTTCTTACGGAGCAACTTAGACAGTTGCTTGTTGCTGAAGGTGACACGTATCTCGCCCATGACGTGAGCGGCAATCTCGTCGGGGTTGTAGATGAAGGTGATGCCCTTCTCGTTGATGATGTAATTGTCGGGGATGTAAGGGCCGGTCCAGGCAAAGACGGTTAGGCTGTCTTGCAGTTGCTTGAGGTTTCTCACCTTAAACTGGCGAGCCAACTTGGCCACGATCATGGAGGTCAGTGGACGCTCATAGCCTGGGCGCAACACGTCGGTCAGATGGACGATGGCTCCTGTGCGCGCATTGAAGTTGCGGGCCCACGTTGCAGCCTGCCCATGTGCGCCACCGCCATAAAAATAGGTGTCGGCCAGGTAGTTGACAATGCTGTCGGCGCCTTGCTCCACGTGGGTGAACACGGTGTAGGAGCGGTTGTAGCTCGGTGCGCTCTCTTGGTCGTCGCGGTAAAGGTCCTTGTAGTCGGCCAAGTACATCTTGAAGAACCCCTCAGCAAACTGATGTGCGCCCTTCATCATATAAACGGAGGGAGCTTCCGTTTGGGTTTGTGGCGGTGTCACGCCCTCGGCAAAGTCGGGCAGCAGAAGGCCCGACCGCAGCAAACTGTCGTTGAGCAGATTGGCGGCCTTGGCAGCCGCGTCGCTGTTGGATTGCGGCTTGGCGTAGATGAGGTGAAGCGCCAAATGGCCGTTGGGTTGCTCGCTATTGGGATTCAGGCGGACGGTGGAGTCGATGACCAGAGAGTCGAACGACAGCACGGCGCTGCCGGAACCCGCGCCCCCCTTGTATTGGCAACTTGCCAACACCATGAGCAACAGCGTCAGGGAGAAAATGATTTTCTTCATGGTCGTAACCTTCTTGTTTGTCTGATTTATGCAAAGTTACGACAATTATTCGTATCTTTGCGGCAAAAATAATTAAATAATGAAAAAGGCAGCATTATTTGACCTCGACGGTGTGGTATTCGATACCGAGCCGCTTTACTCCCAGTTCTGGGGTTCCGTGTTTAAGCGGTATTATCCCGATCAGCTCGGATTGGAGCAGAAAATCAAGGGTTCCACATTGGTGCAAATTTACGATCGCTACTTTGCGGGTCGCCAATCAGACCAAGACAGCATCACCAAGGACCTCAATGAGTTTGAGCATAACATGCCGTTTCGGTATATCCCTGGCTTCGAGTCCTTCATTGTGGCGTTGCGTGAGCGGGGTGTGAAGACCGCCGTTGTTACCAGCAGCAATGCAGAGAAGATGGGCAACGTGTATCGTGCCCATCCCGAATTGTCGAGCTTTTTCGACGCCGTGCTCACCAGCGAAGACTTCACCCGTAGCAAACCCGATCCTGAGGGCTACCTGAAAGGTGCCGAGAGATTGGGCTTCGATCCCAGCGAGTGTGTGGGATTTGAGGACAGCGTAAACGGCTTGAAGTCGCTCAATGCCGCCAAGGTGTTCACCGTGGGCCTCGACACCACCAACCCCTGTGAGGTGGTGGCGGAGTATGCCGACATCGTGGTTAGCGATTTCGCAACACCAGAGGCCATTCTCGCACTCTTCGAAGAGTAGGAATGGTGCAGAAACGCCAATGGTAGGAAAGAATAACAAATAAGCTTATTAACACCCCGTTTCGGTTTAACGGCCGATCGGGGGTATAACATTCAATCATGCAACCCGTTTCGACCTCATGGCCGATGGGGGTTAATTATTCAGAATAACGATGGAAACTCACAACATCAACAAAGTGGAGCTGCGCAACCTTCAGATGGAGGACTACGATCAGCTTGCCCGTTCGTTCAAGCGCATCTACGGAGATGAGGATGTGTTTTGGACCAAGGCTCAAATCAAGAAACTCATAACCATCTTCCCTGAGGGACAGGTTGTTATTATTGTCGACGATAGAATTGTGGGCTGCGCCCTCTCGATCATCGTCGATTACAACCTGGTGAAGTCGGACCATACCTATGCGCAGGTAACGGGCAACGAGACATTCAACACCCACAACCCCAAGGGCAACATTCTCTATGGCATTGAGGTGTTTATCCATCCCGACTATCGTGGTCTGCGATTGGCGCGCCGTATGTACGAATACCGCAAGGAACTCTGCGAGAAGCTCAACCTCAAGGCCATCATGTTTGGAGGACGCATTCCCAATTACCACAAGTATGCCGACAAGATGCGGCCGAAGGAATACATCGAACGTGTGCGCTCGCGTGAGATCTACGACCCGGTGCTCACATTCCAGCTGTCAAACGATTTCCATGTGCGTCGTGTCATGCGCAACTATCTGCCCAACGACGAGGAGTCGAAGCATTGCGCTACGCTGCTCCAATGGGACAATATCTATTACCAACCGCCAACAGACTCGTATGTCGACAAGCGTCCTACGGTGCGTATCGGACTGGTACAGTGGCAGATGCGCCCCTACCACTCGCTTGATGATTTGTTTGAGCAAGTGGAGTTTTTTGTCGATGCGGTGAGCGATTACAAGAGCGATTTCATTCTCTTCCCCGAATATTTCAACGCCCCATTGATGGCGAAGTTCAACGATATGGGCGAGGCCCAGTCGATTCGCGCCATGGCCCAGTATACCGAGAGCATCCGCGACCGTTTCCGTGAGTTGGCTATCAGTTACAACATCAACATCATCACGGGATCCATGCCTTATCTGAAGGAGGACAACGGCCTCTATAACGTGGGATTCCTCTGCCGTCGCGATGGAACGGTCGATATGTACGAGAAGATCCACGTTACGCCCGACGAGCAGAAATGTTGGGGATTGTCGGGTGGCTCGAACATCCAAACGTTCGATACCGACTGTGGTAAGATTGGCGTTGTGATATGCTATGATGTGGAGTTCCCGGAGCTATCGCGCCTCATGGCCGACGATGGCATGAAGATTTTGTTTGTGCCTTTCATGACCGACACGCAGAACGCCTACTCGCGTGTGCGAATCTGCGCTCAGGCTCGCGCCATTGAGAACGAGTGTTTTGTGGCCATCGCCGGTAGCGTGGGCAACCTGCCGCGTGTGCACAACATGGATATCCAGTATGCGCAGTCGGCTGTGTTTACGCCGTGCGACTTTGCATTCCCCACCAACGGAAAGCGCTCGGAAGCCACGCCTAACACCGAGATGATTCTCGTGAGCGATGTGGACCTCACGCTTCTCAATGAGATCCATACGTATGGATCGGTTCGCAACCTGCGCGATCGACGTAGCGACCTCTATAAGTTGGAAATGAAGAAGAAGTAATAAAGGTAAAAAGCCACCTGCTTGTCCGGTTTGAAAAGCAGGTGGCTTTGCTTTTATGGGGGTTGGTGTGACGGCCATCGTTTGTGATAGGGCGCCATGAGCCATGCCCGTTGACTATTGTTTGATTGATGTTTACTCCTCAATCTCTTGCAGCGAACGTGCAAAATTGTTGAAGAAATTGCTGACGGTCTCCAACGGGGCGTAGGTGATGTATCGGAGGCTACGCCTGAGGTTGCGCCTGAGAAGGGCTGAGTTGTTTTGTACAAAGCCCGAACTGAGTTGGCGGAAGTGCCACTCTTCGGCCGTGTCGCTGGCGCTGTGGGTCACCGATCGCAGCACGAGCTTGTTGGCGGCCGACTCCACGTGGCGCACGAAAGGCAACTCGTCTTGCTCAAAATTGAACACGCTCATGAGCATGGAACCCTGCAGCTGGGCCATGCGGCGCAACTGAAGCTTGCCCAACCAGGTGTCGAGCTTCACGAAATCCACCTTGTCGCCCTTGTTGCGAAGGTAACTTCCAAGTTCGATGATGCCGCTGAGCATGGTGCCGTGGTTGAGCATCGACGACACGTTTCCCACGATAATCTTTAGCACGTTGAGCGCATCCACATTGGTGTCGATGGCGTGTCGCTCGGCGTTTTCTATGCGGCTCAGTCGAAAGTTGAGGTAATGGTTGCTCAGTCTCGGCTCCTCTTGGTGAGCTGAGTTGTCGGGCGTTTGGTTCGCCAAGTCCTCGGGGATGTTCATCATTTCGTCAAACTGATGGTTCTTGATGCCCTTGAGGGCCGCACGCTCCACATGTTGGGCATGCACCATCTGGTCGAGCCTTCGCCATTTGAAGGCCGACATGGGCTCCATGGGCTCATACTCGTTGAGAGCGCCCGAGCGCAATAGTCGGAAGAAGTTGCGTGTTATGATGTTCATGATCGACCGTTTGCTTTTATCAACTGTATCGTTTGGGGTATCTGAATAGGATCGACGCCAGTGCAGCTACGCCGATGGCCATGGGGTAATACAGATAGGGCAGTATCTGCACGGGGTTGAGATGAGCCAGTCCGGCAGCGAGCAACATCTGCACGCCGTAAGGGATGAGGCCCTGCACGGTGCACGAGAATGTGTCGAGGATGCTGGCACACTTGCGG
Source organism: Hallella sp. (assembly GCF_037460745.1). Classification (NCBI taxonomy): domain Bacteria; kingdom Pseudomonadati; phylum Bacteroidota; class Bacteroidia; order Bacteroidales; family Prevotellaceae; genus Hallella; species Hallella sp. The sequence goes on from NZ_JAXVAE010000116.1 coordinate 27,780, forward strand.
TTGTCGACACCATAGCGGTCGCCAATGCGCTTGGCAATGGATCCCACGGTGAGGATGGCCACGGTGTTGTTGGCCGTGCACATATTGACGAGGCTCACCAACGCACCAATCGAGAGCTCCGCGCCACGCTTGCCGTGAACGTGCTTGGTGAGCGCTTCGATGATGTAGTCGATGCCGCCATTCTCACGTATGATCTCCAACATGCCGCCCGCCATCATGGCAATGATGATGAGCTCGCCCATGCTGGTGATGCCTTGGCCCATGGCTCCCAGCCAGTCGAAGAAGTCATAGCTGCCCTTGGCCATGCCGATGACGGCACAAAGGACGATGCCGATGACCAGTACCGCCATGACGTTCATGCCGCAGATGGCGGCGACGAGTACGGCCAGGTAGGGCAAAACCTTCACGTAGTCGGTGTGGCCCACGCTGGCGGGCGCTTGCATGTCGCTGCCCATGATGGCGTAGACGGCCAGGATGAGCACAGCGGCGGGCACCACGATGAGTGAGTTTACCCGAAACTTGTCGCTCATTCGGCAACCTTGCGTCTGTGTGGCAACGACCGTTGTGTCGGAGATGAACGACAGGTTGTCGCCGAAGTAGGCGCCGCCCACGATGACAGCGGTCATCAGCGGTACGCTTTGTCCTGTGCCATGGGCTATGCCTGCGGCAATGGGCACGAGGGCAACCACTGTACCCACGCTTGTGCCGATAGACAATGAGATGAAGCACGAGGCCACGAAGAGGCCCGGCAACAACATGCTTGCTGGCAACACGGAGATGGCCAGGTTGACTGTGGAGTCGATGGCGCCCATGCCTTTGGCCGACGCCGCGAAGGCTCCTGCGAGCACATAGATCCACAGCATGAGCATGAGACTGCTCGAACTGGCACCCTTGCTAAATATGTCGATTCGCTTCTTTAGCGGAAAACCGCCTGAGATGGCGATGGCATAGATGCTCGATATGAGAAACACCACCGTCATGGGAACCTTGTAGAAGTCGCCTGCGGCAATGCTCAGCGCCAAATAGAGGGTGATGAAAAGAATGAGTGGCGATAAGGCCAACAGTCCTTTTTTATTCATTTCGCTTGTGTTTGTATTCCCCACTTTTATGTTATTATAGTGTCATTTCTGTTTTCTGTATGTTTCCCTCCAATTCTTATGGCAGTTGCGTTTGCCTGCTCTGAGAGCGCCGCGTCTTTTTTGTGGCTTCTTGTATTGCCTGCTCTGAGAGAGCCACATCTTATATGTGGCTTCTTGGCTTGCTTTCGCTTACAGCGTCACGCCATTCTTGAAGATGGCGATCTCGCTATATCCGTTCTGCTCGTTGCGTGTGGGCTGTCCACTGGCAATGTCGATGATTTGACGTGTCAGCTGGTCTACGAGCTCGGGCATGGGCGTTCCTTGAATGAGCGCACCAGCGTTGAAATCGATCCAGTTGGCCTTCCGGGTGGCGAGATGGCTGTTGGTGGCAATCTTCATTGTGGGCACAAATGTGCCGAAGGGCGTGCCTCGGCCTGTGGTGAAGAGCACCAATTGGCATCCCGAAGCGGCCAGGGCTGTGGCGGCCACAAGGTCGTTGCCAGGAGCGGAGAGGAGGTTCAGGCCGTGTTCCGACAGGCGCTCGCCGTATGCCAGCACCCCGCTCACGGCGGCGCGACCGCTCTTCTGGGTGCATCCCAACGCCTTGTCCTCGAGCGTGGAGATGCCTCCCGCCTTGTTTCCGGGCGATGGATTCTCGCCCACGGGTTCGCCATGGGAGAGGAAATATTGCTTAAAGTCGTTGATGAGACTCACGGTTTTCTCAAACAGTTGTGGCGTCTTGCATCGGTTCATGAGAATGGTCTCGGCGCCAAACATCTCGGGCACCTCGGTGAGAATGGTGGTGCCGCCTTGCGATACGAGATGGTCGGAGAACTCGCCGACGAGCGGATTGGCCGTTATGCCACTGAAGCCATCGCTGCCTCCGCACTTCAATCCCACACGCAACTCGCTGATGGGCACGTCCACTCGGTGGTCTTGGCGCGCCGTTTGGTACAGTTCGCGCAGCAGGTTCATGCCCTCTTCCATTTCGTCGCCGTCGACTTTCTGTGTCACCAACAGCTTGATGCGGTCGTGATCGTAGTCGCCCAGCATCTCCATGAAAGCGTCGGGCTGGTTGTTTTCGCATCCCAATGACAACACCAATACGCCTCCTGCGTTGGGGTGCAAGCAGATGTCGCGCAGTACCTTGCGCGTATTCTCATGGTCGCCACCCAGTTGGGAGCATCCGTAGTTGTGGTGCCAAGCGTGTACGGCGTCGATTCCCACCAGTTGAGTTTCCTTGGAAAGCATCGCGGCGAGCCGCTCGGCCGTTCCGTTCACACAGCCCACGGTAGGCACAATCCACAGCTCGTTTCTTACGCCCACCTCGCCATTGGCGCGTCGATAGCCCTTGAAGGTGAGTGGCGTGGCGTTGCCGGTAGGCTTGCTAAGCGTGGTGTCGATGGGGTTGTAGGAGTAGGAGAGCGTGCCTGCAAGGTTGGTCTTCAGGTTGTTCTCGTTGACCCACTGCCCCGCCTTGAGGTCCATGGCCGCATGGCCGATGGGGTATCCGTATTTTATGATGTCGTCGCCCTGCCGCGTGTCGCTGATAAGGACCTTGTGGCCGGCTGGTGTTTCTTGCGCGACGGTTATCTTCTTGCCGTCGACCTCAATGGTCTCGCCAGCCTGATGGGGGCGTAGGCACACCACGACTGTGTCTTTGGCGTTGATCTTGATGAACGATGCTTCATTCATGTTGCTATGGGGTTGTGTGTGTTGGGAGCACAGTTCCGGGATGTGTTGTGTGTCGCCGTTAAAGTTGTTCGCGGCGGTAGAAGTCCACATTCTCCTTGGTAAGGAGCTCGATGGGCATGTAATTGACGGGTTCCACCTTCTTCTTCAGTACGATGGCGCGGAAGAGTGCGTTGACGCAGAAGTAGCCTTGCTGGTAAGCGTGCTGGGCGATGAGGAACGACACGCTGCCCAATCGCAGGCATTCGGCGTTCTTTCCCACCATGTCGTAACCCATGATCTGCACATCGCGACGGTTGGTCCTCAGCAGGAAATCGCCCATGATGTGGGCTCTTGAGCCCAATGTGATGCATTGGTGGATGTGTGGGTGTTGTGCGAAAAAGTTTTCTAACAATTCGTCGTATTCAGCGCGAGTGGCTTCGAAGGGCATCTCCAGTGTGATGATCTCAATGCTGGGGTAATGGTCGCGCATGTAATGGCGGAAGCCAACCTCACGGTTGTCTTGCTGCTTACTCATCATTTGGCCATTCTTCGTGATCTTCATCAGCACAATTTCTTTCTCCTGATTGGCGATGAGCATCAACATGCGAGCGGCGAAATAGCCACTCGAGAACGAATTCTGGCCGAAGAATGCCAACGGGCGAAGGTCGGGCATGTAGGAGTCGAGAAGCACAAAGGGTGTGCCTATCCCGTGGAGCTTGTCGGTGAACTTGCGTGTCACCTCAATATCTGTAGGCACAATGACAAAACCGTCAGGATTGTTTTGCAGGCATTTGTCGGTTACCTCCTCAAACGATCCCTCGTCAAATCGCTTGTAGTATTCGATGTGGGCAGCGATGTGAAAGTCGCGCAGCGCGTTTACGGCCGTCTGAACGCCCTCCTCAATCTCCTCCCAATACGCCAACTGGTCGTGCTTGGGGATAAGCACGTAGAACGTATAAGAGCGGTTGTAAGCCAATGCGGAGGCATACATGTTGGGTTGATAGTTCATCTCCTTGAGCGCCTCTTCCACTTTCTTGCGTGCCGATTCCGACACGTTGGGGCGCTCATGGAGTACTCTGTCGACCGTTCCCACCGACACGCCAGCCCTCATGGCGATGTCCTTGATTCTGATTTTCTCTGTCATTATGTAGTTGTTTTTTCTTTTGCAAATGTAGTAATAAAACTTCGATTGTGCGAAAGCACAGAGCGATATTTTCTATTAAAACGGCGATTTTTGGTGAAATGATTCATGAATTTGGAAAATAATGGTTATTTTTGCGAATGAAATAAGTGACACATTATTAAGATATCACAAAATAACAAGACATAAAACTAATCAAGAATGGCTAAAATCGTAACATTAGGCGAGATTATGTTGCGCCTTTCTCCTGAGGGCAACGATCGTTTTATACAGACCGATCACTTCCGCATCATTCCCGGTGGTGGTGAGGCTAACGTAGCGGTGAGCCTGGCCAATTATGGTCATGAGGCTTACTTCGTGTCTAAACTGCCCACCCATGAGATTGGACAGATCGCCGTTAACGCCCTGCGTCGTTATGGCGTTGACACCCGATTTATTGCTCGTGGCGGCGACCGCGTGGGTCTTTATTATGCAGAGACAGGTGCTTCCATGCGTCCGTCGAAGGTGATCTACGACCGTGCGCACAGTTCGATCGCCGAGGCTGACGCCTCAGATTTCGATTTCGACGCCATTATGGAAGGCGCCCAATGGTTCCATTGGAGTGGCATTACTCCCGCCATTTCCGACAAGGCCGCTGAGCTGACACGCCTGGCTTGCGAGGCTGCCAAGCGCCATGGTGTGACCGTTTCGGTCGATCTGAACTTCCGCAAGAAGCTTTGGACCTCAGAAAAGGCCATCTCCGTGATGCGCCCGTTGATGAAATATGTGGACGTGTGCATTGGTAACGAGGAAGATGCTCAGCTCTGCCTGGGCTTCAAACCCGACGCAGACGTGGAAGGCGGCAAGACCGACGCAAGCGGTTATCACAAGATTTTTGAGCAGATGATGAAGGAGTTTGGCTTCAAGTATGTGGTTTCCACCTTGCGTGAGAGCTTCTCTGCCACCCACAATGGCTGGAAAGCCTTGATCTACGACGGCAAGAACTTCTATGAGAGCAAGCACTACGACATCAACCCGATTATCGACCGCGTGGGCGGTGGCGACAGCTTCTCTGGCGGATTGATCCATGGCATGCTGAAGTATGAGGGCGATCAGGCACAGGCGCTCGAGTTTGCCGTGGCAGCATCGGCATTGAAGCACACCATCCCTGGCGACTTCAACTTGGTGAGCGAGGCTGAGGTGCTGAGCTTGGCTGGCGGCAACGCCAATGGTCGCGTGCAGCGATAACATGTCGTGGGGATAGCCATGAACGCTTGTCCCCTCGCTTCACTTCATACAATTACAGACGAATTATCCAATAATATAATGGCAAAATTTAATAAGATTCAGGTTATAACAGCTATGAAAGAGACAGGTATGGTGCCTGTTTTCTACAATAAGGACATCGAACTCTGCAAGAACGTGATCAAGGCTTGCTACGAGGGTGGTGTGCGTGTGTTTGAATTCACCAACCGTGGCGACTTCGCCCATGAGATCTTTGGTGAGCTTGTGAAGTGGGCCGACACCGAGTGCCCCGAGCTCATCTTGGGCGCTGGCACGGTCATCGACGCTCCCACGGCCGCTCTCTATATCCAGTTGGGTGCCAATTTCATTGTGGGTCCCAACTTCGTTCCCGAGATTGCCACCGTTTGCAACCGTCGTTTGGTGCCCTATTCGCCGGGTTGCGGCAGCGTGACGGAGGTGAGCAACGCCCAGGCCATGGGCTGCGACGTCACCAAGGTGTTCCCCGCAGGCAATGTGGGTGGCCCTTCGTTTGTGAAGAATGTATTGGCTCCGCTTCGTTGGTCGAACCTTATGGTGACTGGCGCTGTGAGCCCCGACAAGGAGAATCTCACAGAGTGGGTCAAGGCTGGTGTGCTCTGCGTGGGCATGGGCTCTAAGCTCTTCCCGAAGGATGTGGTGGCAGCTGGCAACTGGAAGGCCATCACCGACAAGTGTGTTGAGGCTCTGGGCTACATCAAGGAAGCTCGCGCTTAACTGAGAATTGTGCGTTGTGTCGCTGGCGATTGTGTCGCACAGTTGACCGAAACAACGTTGATAACATATTGAATAGGCGACGGACAACCCATTGAGAGGTTGTAAGCCTGCCCTGTAACCAATGAGACCGGGGGATGGATAGACGATAGCCTTCCTCCGGTTTATGCTTTTCAAGACCATGCGTTTTAAGTTACTGCCGACCCTTTTGGCCTTTCTGCTGACCATGCTTCTTTCAGCTTGTGGTAGCGGCGACACCGCTCTTGTCGACGAGTTGAACGAGGAGTCGTATGCATGGCACTATCGCAATCTCGACTCCACAAAGGTTTATGCGCAACGAGCCATGCAGTTGGCCGACAGTTACGACGACGGCTACGCTGAGGCCTTGAACAACCTTGCCTTCGTGAGTTTGGCTAAGATGCAATATCGGCAGGCCCAGCGTCAGTTGGAGGATGTGCTGGCGAAGACCGATAACCAAATAGAACAGTTTGTTGCCGACGTCCAACTGATGCGCCTTTGTCAGCGCGAAAGTCGCAACAAGGATTTTTACGACTATCGTGAACGCGCCGAAAGCAGGTTGAAACGCCTTCGCGAGGATGTCAGTATGTTGTCGGCCCATGAGAAACGCCGCTTGATTTACGCTGAGATAGAGTTTCGCATTGTGGCCTCCACCTACTTTTTTTATGTGGGATTGTCCGACCAAGCCATTGGCGCGATTGTCGGAATCGACCCCAACGGTTTCATTCGGCAAGACACGGCGCAGGTGTTGAGCTATCTGTATAACATCGGATCGGGCGGCATTGTGAAGGAACCCACACCCGAGGAGACCGTTCAGACAGAGTTCGAATACCTCATGCGCTGCTACGTAACGGCACGCGAGTTTGAGAGTCCCTACTGGGAGGCGCAGGCGTTGCAGGCCATCAGTGAACGTTTGCAACAACCTGAGCAGTGCGCGCGGCTCATTGCCGACAATGCGGCCATCATGCAATACATCAATGTCGACGATATGCCCGACTCGTTGTTGGCCGGAAACCTCGCCCAACGGGCCTTGGACCTTTTCACCCGTTATGGCGATGTTTACCAGGTGGCGGGTGCCAACCGTACCTTGGCCGAATGTTATTGGCAGATCCACGACTATTCTTCGTCGCTCTTTTGCCTCACTCGCGCCTTGCAACAAGACAGCGCCATCAATCAGGCGCCCGACTTGGTGGCTTCTATTCGCGAACAGTTGTGCCTTGTGTATTCGGCTGTTGACGACAAGGTGAACAGCGACCGCAACCGCAATATTTACCTCGACTTGCAAGAGCAGACCCGACAGGACCGCCTGTTGGAGGCCCGTGCCGATAAGTTGCTCAACTCCTCGCGCCAGCTCAACCTCATGTTGTTGGCCGTCATTGCGATGGTGGTGTTGGTCGTGGTGTTGCTTGTTATGTTCGATAGGATGCGCCGCCGTAGCGACGAAAGCTTCTCGCTCGATGCGCTTCTTTCGCCCCTTCGCCAATGGCAAAAGCGCAATGAGCAGCACAATGAGGAGGTGGAAGAGAGTTATGAGGAATTGCAAGAACAAATGGAGGTGGAACGCCTGCATTTGCAACAGAATAAACGCCGCAACCTGGAGCAACGTGCCAAGATATTGTTGGTGAACAGCGTTATGCCGTTTATTGATCGCATGGCCAACGAGGTGAAACGTTTGCTCAATCGAACCGATCCCCCCGAGGTTCGCCACCAGCGTTACGAGTATATCACCGAGCTCACCGACACCATCAACGATTACAACAACGTGCTGACCCAATGGATTCAGATGCAGCGCGGCGACATACGCTTGAACATCGAGAGTTTCCCGCTCCAGTCGTTGTTCGACATGGTGGGGCGCAGCAAGATGGGTTTCCAGTTGAAAGGCATCACGCTGAGCGTGGAACCCACCACGGCCGTGGTGAAGGCCGACAAGACGCTTACGCTCTTCATGATCAATACCATTGCCGACAATGCCCGCAAGTTTACGCCCGCCGAAGGACGCGTGACCATTGCGGCGCAAGAGACCGACGCCTATGTGGAGGTGAGCGTTAGCGACACCGGATGCGGCATGACCGACGAGCAATGTGCCCACATCTTCGACCACACCTATACCGGCGGCCATGGCTTCGGACTGAAGAATTGCTATGGCATCATCGAGAAATACCGCAAGATGAGTCGCATCTTCCAGGTGTGCGCCATCAATGTGGAGAGCACGCCGGGGCGTGGCTCACGCTTCTTCTTCCGTTTGCCCAAGGGCATTGTGCGCCTTCTCGTTATGGCCATGCTGCTTGTGGGTGGCCTGTCTGACGCCGTGGCACATCGCGGTCGCTCACACGACATGGCCGTGCGCTACGCCGATAGTGCCTATTTTGCCAACATCAACGGACGGTATGAGCAAACGTTGCGCTTTGCAGACAGTTGCCATCGCTATGTGTCGGAGACCGATACGGCGGTCATTCTCGACATCAGCAACGAGTGTGCCGTGGCTGCGCTCGCCCTCCATCAGTGGGATTTATACCGCAAGTACAACGAAGTTTATACACGCTTGTTCCGTGAGGCGTCGTCGGATAGCAGTCTGCCGGAGTATGTGCGCACCATGCAACGAAGCGAGAACAACAAGGTCGTCGCCCTCGTGTTGCTGGTGTTGTTGCTCATCGTCATCTTCCCAGCTTATTATTTCCTCTACTATCGTCACTTGTTGAACTACCAATTCTGCATCGACCGCATCAATGGCATCAACCGATTGCTGCTCGAAGACCACCCCGATGAGCAGAAGCTACGCGGCATTGAGACGTTGGCCGACTTCCGGCAGTTTGACCTGACCGACCAACAGAAGAAGAATCTCACCGACATTGTGGAGAAGATACGCGAGGCGTTGCGCGTGTCGATTGAGCGCACCACGTCGCAACAGGCCACCATCGAACTTGCGGGTGATGAGCTTCGGCGCCTGAAGATGGAGACCGATAGGCTCCATGTGTCGAACAGTGTGCTCGACAACTGCCTCTCCACCTTGAAGCACGAGACCATGTATTACCCCTCTCGCATCCGACAACTGGTGGATGGAAGCGATGACAACCTGTCTGCCATCGCCGAGGTGGTGGACTATTACCATGCGCTTTACGCCATCCTCTCGCAACAGGCCATGAGGCAGATCGGCGCTATTCGCATTGACTCAGACATGACGAGCTACCTCTTCGAACTTCTGCGCAAGCTCAACAAGAACGAGAAGCCGCCCGTTCGCGTTACGCCACGCGACGCCCGGTATGTGGATGTGGTGGTGGAGATGACCCAGCTGAGGCTCAACGAGCGGCAAAGTCACGACCTGTTCACGCCCTACACCCTCAATCTCGACTTCTTGCTCTGCCGCCAGATTACGCGCGAGATGGGCGAGGCCACCAACCTTAGGGCCTGTGGCATCACGTCGACGATCAATGCCGATGTGGTGAATATCCACATCGTTATGCCCGCCATCTGCGCCCAACAACTAAAGAAAACGACCCCAAAAACATAAATGAGAATATGAAAGACTTTAATATCATCATCGTAGAAGATGTGCCCTTGGAGCTTAAAGGCACCGAAGGCATCATTCGCAACGACATTCCCGAGGCCCACATCATCGGCACCGCCGATAGCGAGGCTTCTTTCCGGAAACTTATGAAGCAGCAGTTGCCCGACTTGGTGCTGCTCGATCTTGGCTTGGGCGGTTCCACCACCGTGGGTGTGGAGATATGCCGACAGACCAAGGAGGAACATCCTGAGGTGAAGGTACTTATCTTTACGGGCGAGATATTGAATGAGAAGCTATGGGTTGATGTGCTCGATGCGGGCTGCGACGGCATCATTCTCAAGACGGGCGAACTCCTTACGCGTAGCGATGTGGCCAGCGTGATGGACGGCAAGCAGCTGGTGTTCAACCAACCCATCCTGGAGAAGATCGTGGAGCGCTTCAAGCATAGCGTCGACAACGAACTGTTGCGGCAAGAGGCGTTGGTCAATTATGAGATCGACGAATATGACGAGCGTTTCCTCCGCCATTTGGCGCTGGGCTACACCAAGGAGCAGATAACCAACCTGCGTGGCATGCCTTTCGGTGTGAAGAGCCTTGAAAAGCGACAGAACGAACTGGTTCAGAAGTTGTTCCCCGAAGGCAATGGCGGCATGGGCGTCAACGCCACCCGTTTGGTGGTGAGAGCCTTGGAGCTGCGCATTATCGACATCGACAACCTACAGCCTGATGAGGATTGATGTAGAGAAAACCATTCACCACCTCTCGGTGGTTTGCGCCTTGGCCCAGATCGTTCTCGTCCTGGTGTCGTGGCTCTGGTCGGCCGCCGTTCCCGACAGTTCCGTCAACTCGTTGCTGTCGGCCCGTGGTGTGCGTTGGTTTTTCGGTTCGTATGTCGACAACGAGGCCTCGCCCATCCTGGTGTGGCTTGTGCTGTTGGGATTGGCCATAGGTAGCTTGCGGTCGAGCGGCTCGTGCCGCGCAATGCGCCAAGCCTTCCTGCGCCAAGGTCCTCCGCTCACCTCATTGCAGAAGTTTGCATTTCGGTCGAGCCTCGTCCTTTTCTTGTTGGAGTTGGCCGCCGTGGCCGGTCTGACGATGCTGCCCCACGCCGTGTTGCTCAGCGTGTCGGGCGACTTGTTCCCGAGTAGTTTCTCTGTGGCCATCCTTCCCATTGTGGCGTTTGTGTGTGTCACTGTATCCATTTTCTACGGCTTGTTGGCCAACCATTACCATTCGTTTGCCGACATTGGCCGTGGCGTTTGTTCCGAACACAGGCTCTTGGTGGCCTTGCTCTTGCTTTACGTGGTGGCCAGCCAACTTATCAACAGCCTGATCTACGTGTTCGAAATGGCCGAAGCCTAAGGCCCTTGTCGTTCCTAGCAAGATGCCATTCCCCAACAGAGGGAACCTCATAAACCAAAATCGGGTGGTCCGCTCCTTGATGAGCAGACCACCCGATTTATGGTTTTGTAGAATTATATGCTATTGATTATTTGCTCTTCAGCAACTTCTCCATCTCCAAAGTGCGTGGATCAGAGGCAGCGTACACCAGGTAATAGCACTGGTAGAGCGGATAAGCCCAGTTGGCGCGTTCGCGGTTGGGATCGATCTCCTTGGCACGCTCCAGGTAACCCATAGCCTCCTTGTAGAGAGCCTTCTGAGCGGCGCGGTCGCCATTGACCTGTGCGGCCTTCGAGTTGATGCTATAGCCGAGGTAGGTGAGGATCACAGGGTTGGTGCCGTCGATCTCGATAGCCTTCTTGAAAGCCTCGATACACTCGTCCCAGTTGGGATTATCAGCCGTTGTGTTCTGGTTCATCAGGCTCTGGCCCTTCAGCGCCCAAGCGGTGTGGTTGTTGGGATCCTTGGCCAGCTTGTCGTCGATGAGCGCCTTCAGCTCAGCGTTCATGTTCAACTCGTTGTACATGTTGCAGAGTGTACCGAAAGCCATCTCGTTGTCCGGCTCACGCTGATAGAGCTCCTTGATGGTGTTCACATACTTCACCGAGTCCTCGTGTGTCTTGAGGTTACGCTGAGCCATGGCATACTTAAAGGTCTGAGCCTTCTCGCGCATAGCCTCGTCCTTCATGGCGATGTCGGCATACTTCTCGGCGCGCTCATACTGCTTGGCCTGGTTGGCAAACTGAGCAGAGTAGTAAGCCACCTGTCCGATGAACTGAGCCTCCTGAGCCTTTGAAGCGGCGAAGATGGGGTTGTCGTCCGAGTCGAGGAATGTACCCCAGTACTTCAACACGCCATCCTGGTCGCCCAAGCCGGCGTAGTGGTTACCAGCGGTAATGAGCTGCATGCGCGTGTTGGCGATGAGCATCTTCAGGTTCTCGGTGTACTTAGGTTTCACGGCGCCCTTTGCATTGGGCTCAGCGTCATACTTCATGCACTCCAAACCGTTCATGGTAGCGTTGTAGGCTGCCTCGTAGAAGCCCAGTGTGTCGTAAGGAGTTTCGGGCTGCTTGGCCACCACGGCAGCCATGTTGGCAGCCTGGATGGCGTTCTCCTTGTCAAACTTCTCCAAGGCGAGCTTGGTGAGGTGGTTGTAAGCCTTAGCCTTCTCCTCAGAGTTGGCCAACTGTCCGAGGTTGGTCTTCAACAGTTGTTCTGCCTCAGGGTAGGTCTTTGCCTTCAGGATGGCCTTCAATGGCTCACTGTCTCCTGCGAATGCAGCCGATGTGCCGAGCATCATCAGTGCTGCGATCATTAACTTCTTCATAAGTTTATCGTTTTAAAAATTATGTTTTCCTTATTGGCTTCCTCTATCGTCAGACGATTCAAGGAAGCCATTTGTTACTTGTTACTTGTGAATTTATTCGTCGGTGTTGCCGTTCTGGTCGTCGCCTTCCACCTCGGGCTCCTGGCTTTCGCCCACCTCGGTGGGTGCGTCCTGAGCGTCGGCAGCGGTTGTCGACTGTGCGAAATGCTCGTTGTTCTCCGAGAACTTCTGGCGGCTCTCAGCTTCAACCATGGCCTCGAGCTCCGAGCTCATCACCTTGCACACACTGGCGATGACGTCGTTCTTCTTGGTGAGGTTGATGAGGCGCACGCCCTGTGTGGCGCGACCCATGATACGCACGTCGGCCACGGCCAGACGAATGACAATGCCACTCTTGTTGATGATCATCAGGTCGTTCTCGTCGGTGACGTTCTTGATGGCCACCAGGCGTCCGGTCTTATCCGTCACGGCCAAGGTCTTCACACCCTTTCCGCCACGGCTTGTCTTGCGGTAGTCCTCCACCTCAGAGCGCTTACCGTAGCCCTCCTCGCTGACCACCATCACCGACTCCTTGCTGGCGTCGTTCACCACTATCATGCCCACCACGGCGTCGTCGCCTCCGTCGAGTCGCATGCCACGCACACCGGTAGCCGTGCGGCCCATGGTGCGAATGTCGGCCTCGTCGAATCTCACGGCACGTCCGTTGCGGTCGGCCAGGATCAGTTCGTTGCGACCGTTGGTCAGGCGTACGTCAACCACCTCGTCGCCCTCGGCGATGTTGATGGCGATCACACCGTTGGTTCTCGGACGTGAGTATTCCTTCAGCGACGTCTTCTTCACCGTACCGTTCTTGGTGGCGAACACCACGTAGTGGCTGTTGACGAACTCCTCGTTCTCCAGGCCACGTCCGCGCAAGCGCAGGAAAGCGTTCACCGAGTCGCCCGGGTCGATGTTGAGCAGGTTCTGTATGGCGCGTCCCTTCGAGGTCTTCTCGCCCTCGGGAATGTCGTAGCAGTGGAGCCAATAGCAGCGGCCCTTCTTCGTGAAGAAGAGCATGGTCTGGTGCATGGTGGCGGGATAGATATACTCGGTGAAGTCCTTGTCGCGCGTGTGTGCCCCCTTGCTTCCCACGCCGCCACGAGCCTGCTCGCGGAAGTCGCTCAGCGGTGTGCGCTTGATGTAACCCAGGTGGCTCACGGTGATCACCACGGGGTCGTTGGGGTAGAAGTCCTCGGCGTTGAACTCGTGCTCGTCGGGGATGATCTGTGTACGGCGCACGTCGCCATACTGCTGCTTCACGTTCTGCAACTCGTCCTTCATCACCTTCTTGCACAACTCGGGGTCGTCGAGAATCTGCTGCAAGTACTCGATGCGCTTCATCAGTTCCTCATACTCGGCGTGCAACTGCTCCATGCGGAGACCCGTGAGCTGCGACAAGCGCATGTCGACGATGGCCTTCGACTGGATGTTGTCAAGGTTGAAACGCTTCTCCAGGTTGGCCTGAGCCTCTGCCGGTGTCTTGCTGGCTCGGATGATGTGCACCACCTCGTCGATGTTGTCGCACGCGATGATGAGACCTTTGAGGATGTGTGCGCGCTCATGGGCCTTCTTAAGGTCAAACTGTGTGCGGCGGATGGTTACCTCATGACGGTGGTCTATGAAGTAGCCTATGCACTCCTTGAGGTTCAGGAGCTTCGGGCGCAAGAGCGAGTGGTCGTTCTTGTTGGGCACAAGTGCGATGCAGTTGACCGAGAACGAGCTCTGCAAAGCCGTCATCTTAAACAGCTTGTTGAGCACCACCTTGGCGTTGGCGTCGCGCTTCACGTCCACCACGATGCGCATGCCCTGTCGGCCCGTCTCGTCGTTGACGTTCGACACGCCCTCGAGCTTGCCCTCCTTCACCAGTTCGGCGATATACTCGATGAGCTGCTGCTTGTTCACGCCATAGGGAATCTCGTCCACCACGATGCGGTCGCCATGGTCGTCGCTCTCAATCTCGGCCTTGGCGCGCATGATGATGCGTCCGCGTCCGGTCTCGTAGGCCGAGCGCACGCCGTCCAAGCCATAGATGTAAGCGCCTGTGGGGAAGTCGGGCGCGGGGATGTAGCTCATCAGTCCCTCGATGTCGATGTCGGGGTTGTCGATGTAAGCGCAGCATCCGTCGATCACCTCGCCCAGGTTGTGGGTTGGTATGTTGGTGGCCATACCCACAGCAATGCCGTTGCCACCGTTGACCAAGAGGTTCGGAATCATGGTAGGCATCACGGCCGGCTCCTTCAACGTGTCGTCGAAGTTGTTCACCATGTCAACCGTGTCCTTGTCGATATCGTCCATGATGTGTTCACCCATCTTCGAGAGGCGGCACTCGGTGTAACGCATGGCGGCAGGAGAGTCGCCGTCCACGCTACCAAAGTTACCCTGTCCGTCGACCAGCTTGTAGCGCATGTTCCATTCCTGGCCCATTCTTACCAGTGCGCCATACACCGAGCTGTCGCCGTGGGGGTGGTACTTACCCAGCACGTCACCCACCACGCGGGCGCACTTCTTGTAGGGCTTGTCGCTGGTGTTGCCCAAGCCAAGCATTCCATAGAGGATGCGTCGGTGAACGGGTTTGAAACCGTCGCGCACATCGGGAAGGGCACGAGCCACAATGACCGACATCGAATAGTCGATGTAGGACGACTTCATTTCCTCCTCAATGTTGACTTTCATAATCCGATCCTGATCGATCGTTTGATTTTCGTCCATTTCCTATTGAATAATTTATGAGAAATTCGATTTAAGGGCGTTTATTTGCGCTCTACGGCGTTTTGCCCCTTTTTTCAAGGCGTAAAATTACTACATTTTTTCCACATACGCAAATAATAAGACGCCTAAAACGCGATGTGTGGCGCCAAGGGCGCATGTGGGCCGAAAACAAAAGGGCGGCACCCGCTCCGTTGTGAGTGGTTGCCGCCATATGCTTATTGGTTTGATAAGAACTGGCGAACATATTGGTTTGCCATGATGCGTTGCTGTGGGTTGAAGCCGTGCCCCGCCTTGTTGATGATTCTCAGTTGCGCGTTCCTGTAGGTAAGGGCTGCGCGCTTCGAATAGTCGATCGGTACCACGGGGTCGTCGGTGCCGTGGATGATGAGCACCGGTCCACGATACTTCCCGATGGTGTGGTAAACGTCCATGTGGCGCAAATCGAGCATGAACGCCTTGCCCAGTTTCACTCCCCATATCTCCGATACGTCGGGAATGTCGTTGGGTGTGGGGTAGCGTTGGTTCCAGTTGTCGGGTATGCACAAGGCGGGATATATCAGTATGAGACTACTGATTTGCCGCTTTCGCTCGGCGGCTGCCAAGGCCGATACCAGTCCGCCCTGACTCTCACCAATGAGAACGATGCGCTTCTTGTCGACGTCCTTGCATGAGCGGAAATGCCGTATGATGGCTTTCAGCGCCTCTTTCTCGTTGCTGACCGACATCTCCAGGGTGTTGTTGCCCGAGAGGCTGTTGACGGAGCCATTGGGGAAGTCGAAAGTGTAGACGGCGTAGCCCAGCTCGTTGAGCGTCTTGAAGTAGTCGCGCCCGAAATGGTGTGAGCCGTTGAACCCGTGGCTAACGATGGCTATGCCGTGCTTCTTGCCCGTAGTGGGCTTGCTGATGATGCCGTAGATGCTCTTGCCCTCGCCCTTGCCGTAGGGAATCTTCAATACGCTTTCTTGGGCATTGGCCTTCAGCGCCATGAGCAGCGCTGTTAGTGCGATGCAAATAATCCTTTTCATGCTTACTATATTTTTGATGAAGTGGAATCCTTGTCGGTGTTCTCCTTATTATATTATGGATGCTGCGACGGTTCTGAAAGGCCAACGCTCGCTGTTGCTTAGCGCCGAGGGCTATTTCTCCTCTTCCCACACGAAGACCGCACCGTTCTTGCGAGCGGGGTCGGCTCCCTTGTAGTCCATCGAGTAGGAACTGCCCGTGGTGGGACTCTTACCCACGTAGGTGTGCGTGTGGGTCGACATCAGCATAAACTCGTGGTTCAGATAGTCTTGCCACATAAACTCCTCGGCCTTGGCGGCGTCGTGGGTGAGGCGCACGTCGCCCGGCAGTCCCATGCCGCTCACCCATACGTATCGGCCGTCCTCGCATTGCAGGGCCACCTTTCCGGCGCCTCGGTCGATGATGCGGAAGCGCGTCTGTGCCGAGTGGTCGTTGGCGTGGGTGTCGTGCATCAGGCCGTGGCCCAGGGCTTTCATGGGCAGGCGAGTGGCGAGGTTCACGATGCGGAAGGTCTTGTTGTAGGGAATGTTTGTGCTGCGATCGGCCATCGGCTCATCCACGGTAAACTGGTCAAACTCGGCGTAGCCGCCCGTCTTTCCCTTGTGGTTGAAGGCGAAGAGCGCGGCGCGCGAGCCTTGGAAGGTGATGAGCTGGTAGGAGAGCTTCATCTCGGGGCCTACCTGTCGAAACTCCTTGCCGTCGGTGGAGTAGGCGTAGTGGGCCGTGTTGTTGTCGTAGTCGCCAACCAGTTGGAGCCATATCTTCCCGTCCTTGAGGGTGATGGGCGTGTCGATGGTGTCGTTGGTGAGTTGCTCGAAGCACCTCAGCGTGAGCTTGCTGCCGTCCTTCACGATGCCCGTCCACGAACAGGGCACGTTGATGTTGCCCAGTCCGGCCACGTCGCCGTCCTTCATGCCCTTGGTGAAGAGCTGCACCGTGGCCGTGCTCTTCGGTCCTATGACGCGCTGGGTGAGCGTGTTGCGCGCCCACATGAGCTGCTCGGCGGGTAGGGTGTTGAGGCGCAGGCGCCCCTTGCGCAGGCTCCACATGCGGTCGTCGGGGTTGTGGTTCCATTGCCACACCCGTCCGAGCTGCTTGCCGTCGAAGGTCTCGTTGCGGTTGTAGGGCGCGTGGGGAGCAATGTTCTCAGCTCCGGGTATGTGGGGCTTGGTCCATGTGCGCGGCGCACGGCCCAGGTTTCCCTCCAGTCCGAGCATGGGCCATCCGTCCTTCCAGGTGATGGGTGCGAGCGTTACCGTTCGGCCGATGGAGTGGAAATCCATCATGAGCAGGGCATACCAGTCGCCGTTCTGCGTCTGCACGATGCCTCCTTGGTGAATGTTGGTGCAGGCCGTGGCGTTCTCGTCCTCGTGGCCTATGCCAAAATGGGAGCCGTCGGGCACAATGCGGCCCTTCACCTGGGTGAGTCCCACGGGGTGGTAGCCAAACGTCTCGTCGGCCGTGATGACGCAGGTTTCGTAAGGACCCCAGATGCTCTTCGAGCGCGAGCAGAGCGTGCGTCCGTTGGGCTGGTAGTCGGTCGAGATGAGATAATACATGCCGTTGATCTTATACATGTGGTGGCCCTCGCCCACGGCGCTGCCTTCGGGGATGATCACACGGTCGGTCTCCTCCTTTGGCCCGCTCATGTCGGGCAGGAGCTCCGTGCAATGCACCTCGCCGTAGCCGTGGATGGCGTAAATCTTACCATCGTCGTCGAAGAGCACCGAGAGGTCGTAGATGCGGCCCTTCATGTTGTGGTGCTTCCAGGGTCCGTGTATGTCTTTCGAGGTGTAGCATTGCAGCCCCTTGCCGTTCACGTTCGAGAAGATGTAAAACTGGCCGTTGGCGTAGCGTATGGCGGGCGCCCAGATGCCCTGTCCGTACACCTCCTTGTGGTTCTTCAGCGAGAAGGCGTCGTCGTCGAAGTCGAAGCGGTCGAAGCAATACGACACGTTCTCCCAGTTCACCAAGTCGCGCGAATGCAGAATGACCAGTCCGGGCACCGAGTGCATGGTGGTTCCCGCCAAGTAATAGTCGTCGCCCACGCGCAGGATGTCTGGGTCCGAAAACTCATCGTAAAACAAGGGGTTGGTGTAGGTGCCGTTGCCATTGTCGGCCGTCCACGACGTGGGGTTTTGCAGTTGGGCGAAGCCTGGGAGGCTCATAGCCATCATGGCCAGCAGCCATAGCTTTTTCTTCATATCAGTTTGTTCTTAGGATTGGTTTTGGTTGCAAAGATAGTTAAATTATGCTTTCGGCAACTATGATTATTGTACAAAAAACAACAGTTTTTGCTTTTCCATCCTTCTTTTCCGCCCGACGCGGAAGGAAGGCTCAAAGGGGTTGTCTTGATTTTTGGTGGAAAACAGCTACTTGTTTTTCCGATGAAATAGAAAGCTAAAGCGGCGAGAAGAGCGTTTTTTGTGCCGCAAAAGAGCCTTCGTCCTGCGGTTTTTGGGTTGCCGATTTGCGGTTAGGCATCTTTCGTGTTGCGAAAGCTAAGCTATCGAGTTGCGAAAGGTATGCTATCGAGCCACGGTTAGGCATGTATCGCGTTGCGAAAGGCCATCTTTCGCAATGGCTCGTGTAAGACGAGGGGTGTGGAATGATGAGCTATAAATATAACGTGTTGAATATAAGCAACTTGTGTAAACGTGCTGAGAATCGCGTATTTGCGACCTTATGGGCGAGTGTTGGCGTAGAAATGTTAAATTGGGGGGATGCTTGTAGGTTCTTTTCAACCCCATTGGTCATTAGGTTTGAAAAGAAACTATGACACCCCACGTTTTCCCTATTTCGGTTTAATGACCGATTGGGGTTCAACGCGCAATCGTGGGGCTTCAGCTTCAGCTCAAGCATCTCTTCTTACCCCCATTTGGATAGCATCTCGTCCCATACGGCACGCACTTCGCGGTCGTTGAAGAAACGGATAGAAACCTTCTGCATCTTATTGTAGCTCGAATTCATGTTTTATCTGTTCATTAATGAAATCTGATTCTTTGGGGTAGGTATGCCTTGGTTGCTGTTATTTACATGTTTATTTCTCTTTAGGCTTAACCTCCCAATGACCGCCATTGTCTGCACCTATTCGCTCTATCATTCCTGCTTTCTTGAGGTTGGCCAATTGCTTTTTTATTCCATCTTCGGTAATGCCAATAATTTTTGCCAACTCTTTTCTGCTGGTTTGAGGATATTCTCTCAGAATATTAAGAATCTGCTCCTGGGTACTGCCACTTGTTTTCTGGGTACTCATCTGGGTACTGTTATCAGTTTTCTGGGTACTCATCTGGGTGCTGTTGTCAGTTTTCTGGGTACTTATCTGATTTTCTTTTCTCCAGACTATTACCTTAAACTCTTTTCCATTAACGTCATTGATTATTTCGATTTCAGGATACTCAGCCAATATACGCACGATACCCGAACCTATACCTCTATAATGTAAGGCATTGGTAGCAAAGGTTGCCATATATGGATTACGCTGATAAGTTTTGCCATTACGAATATCCTCTTCGGTCAGTCCGCCAGCCAATGCACCAGGGCTGATAATCTCAACTCTGTTGTCGAAAATAAATATTCTTATGGGTGCAGAACGGAGCAGGTCTCTATGTACCAGTGCGTTCTGCAATACTTCCTCCAATACTTCTTCTGCGATTTCAAGTTTGCCGAGCGAGTTGAACGAAGCTCCCTTTTCTTGTATATTATGCAAATTCGACTTCAGAAACGACATGCTCTTTTCATATATTTGTGGCATGTTGCCTACAATCTCCTTTGTGTCACGATATTGTGTTCCGGCAAGTTTGTTGCCAAAAAATGATACGGCTTTCACCATAAATGTAGGGCAGTAGTATTCTGGATGTTTACCGAAAAAGAGGTAGCCTGCAAGCGTTGGGATTCCATTATGATTGAGCACGTGAATATTCTTTAGCATCTGCTCTGCATTGTCTGATAGCTTTTCAAGATCCAGGGCATAAACTTTCTTCAGATAATCATTCAGAGCATAGCGGTCGAGGTCATTGAAGCTTGTTTCCTGCATCCCTGCTGCATCTGCCTGATAGCTGCCTGAGTCTTGAAATAGAGCCAATATCTCAGAGTTCTCCGTTATACGTCTTTTATCAGCTCCTTGTTTTACCCATATTTCTCCATTCAGATTTTTATAGGGCTTGTTCTTTCCTTGTGCCACAGCGCATACCAGAAAATGCTTGTCATCGGCGCGTACCACATCGGTGGTGATGTAAATGGTAGGGCGTACATGTTCGTTGGCTGCATTTCCCAGTTCACGGCTGATGGTTTGTATTTCATCGTAAGACAAGCCTACCAGTTCGCCTGTATTATCTTTAATGCCAAAGAATATCTGTCCGCCAAGGGTGTTTGCAAATGCTATCATCTCCTTGGCGATTTCTTTCTGCCCTGTAAACTGCTCTTTAAACTGGATTGTGGTGGTTTCACCACAACGGGCAATATCTTTTAATTCTTCTTGTGTCATTTAGTTTCATTTTACTCCTTAACCAACTCCTTCAGTCCCTTGATGGCAAATTCATCGCCCGTGAGCTGTTCCACCAACTCGGCGAGTTGGCCGTTAGCCTCAGCCATGTCGTCTTGATCTGCTTGTAGCTTACGGCGTATTTCTCGCTGAGGGCAAGGGCGGCTGATTCCTCCGGGGCTTCCAACCATTGGTGGTGTACCTACAAAAGTAATGGTTTTCTTGCAAATGATCCTCGGTATTTGCAAATAAAACGCCCAAATGGACGAAAAAACGCAAGGGTAGCCCATCCCAATGGCATTATTGCTGGTGGATGAAGCTTTGCGAGCAACATTAAGAGGGCCGGCACTTGTGCGAGGTCTTAGCCTTAGGGCATTGTGATGCTTTGGGAGGATAAATCGTTCCCTCTCATGGTCCGATTTCTCGCCAAGGCATAACAAATCGTTCATAATGGGGAACAATTGTTTCATGGAACGAAACGTTGTTGGTAATGAACGTTTTGTGCTTGCACGTATGTTAGATTATGCATAATTTTGCACCAGAAAACAACGCAACACACCGCTTGCGAAATATCAATCCAGCGGTAAGCTTTCGGAGCTTGGCTCCGCACCAACGAGATCATAGGTTTATAGGTTAGATAGAATATTAGGTTATTAGGTTATTAGGTAGTTAGATTCAGTTACAGGTAATGTCAATTTCTGTGAGATACGCATTGTTTTCTTGTGAAAGAAGATCGTATGTCAGGCATTGCGACAACTCTCAGTAGGAATTAGTGACTTTTTTAGGTCAACTGATTGTTTTCAGTCCAAGAGGCTGCAAGCTCTTTCTTCCAACATCGGACGATCGGCTTGCAGCTATTTTATGTATTGTATCACCGTCAGGATGATTATCATGAACTTCATCATGAACTTCATGCCATTTCTCACCTTAGTGGTTTTTCAGAGACTCAAGAACCTCCCCACATTCGCAAATAAAAAGCAAAACAGACGAGAAAATCGAGCTCAATAGGAATCGATGGGATCCCAGACCATGAGGTCTTGGCGGACGTATCCGGTGGTGTTGCCTATCCTCAGCTTAAACCATTGCCATGCGTTGCTTCTTCCTTGGCCCTCCACCAGTCCGAGGCACGGGAACACGTCGGGCAACTCGTTGGCGTGGTAGCTTATTTGGCCCACGATGGCACTCTTGGTGGTGGGCCTTTGGCGAACGTTGACGCGGTGGGCCATGGCGTCGTTGATGACGAGGTAGCCTTGGCCTTTTTCGGCGGCATACTCTTCGATATGGCTCTCGCTTTTCTTTACCAATCCATAGTCTTGCACATCAATGAAATAATTGTCGCCACAGTTGGCGATGTATCTGCTCACTTGCCCTTGTCGGTCCACCACCACCTTGGCCGAGGTTTGGCCGATGGTGGCGATGGTGGCGCGTTCCCATGTGGGCGCCTCGATGCACATGTCGGCGGTGGGCCGGAAATGGGTGGCTTGCCACGTAAGGGTGTCGCCTGCACCGATCCTTGCGAAGATCATGCTTGGGTTCAGATCGTTCGAGAGGTGGTAGATGTCGTTGTGGCGATTGGTGGTGAACGGCGCGTCGCGGAATAGCGAGTCGGCCAGGCAGAAGCTGGTGGGCTCGTCGGCGGTGATGCGCAGCGTGAAATGGTCGATCTGGTGGTTGGCCCATCGTGTGGCTGGCGTGAGCCAATAAGGGATGGTGAACCGCTGTGCCACGTTGTAGCTCATGCGGTAGCGGTAGGTGTGGCGCACGATGTTGCGGCCCGGTTGGAACGTAGCCTTGAAGAAATAGGCGTAGGCGAAAGGTACGATGCTATCGAGCTTGGCGTTATATAACAGGTTGTTAGGCAGGTCGACCAATGGGGGCGCCTCCTTGTCGTTCTTCCATTGTGTAAGGTCGAGCGGCGTGAAATCGGCGTTGGCCTTACCGTCGGTGTAGCGCAAGGGCACCAAGGCGTTGTCGTAGCTGAGCGGTTGGCCGTTCATGTTGGCGGTGAAATGGTTGATGTAAGGATGGGGGCCTCGAAGGTTCTTGGGCGCGTCGGCGTTGTAAGGTGCGTTGGCCTCGAAGGCCATGGTCACGGTTTTGGATGCGCCGTGGTTCATAAACTCATAATAGACGTCGACACGCGCGAACCCGTCGTTACCGATGGTGATGGTGAGGATTTCTCGGTCGACCGATATGTCGGTCTCTTGGGTGGGCACCAAGAAGTTGCCGCTGGTGAAATAGACCCCGTCGTTGGCCGATGCCGTGAGGAGGCTGCATGTCATTAGGAGAAATGATAAGATGAGCTGTTTGTGGTTCATAGGGATGGGGTTTTGTTTTGTCGCTGCTATTGTGTTCGCAAAAATAGCGAATCTTTCTTGCAATAACAACGATTGACCGTAAAAAGATTGCATCCTTCGTGCAAACCCTTACATTTTGAGCCTGCCGGCGGACCGAGAGAGCGCTTGGAGTGGGGTTCCCCCTCGGCTGGCTTCTATATTATGGAGGACACGACGGGTGGCGGTTGAGGGGCGCAGGGTCATAGTGCCATCTTTTGGGCTGTTTTGTGTCGAAAGGGCGATAGGGTGTCGAGTGGGCGTTTTCGGTCGGCCTACTGTTTTTTTGTTGCGAATGGGTTGGAATAATGGTTTAATTTATCGTAATTGCTTGGTAGTGTCGCAAAATAGTCTTAAATTTGTGGGCATTTCTTAGGAAAGCCTGCAAAATTATTACGCATGACAGACGAAAAGGCCATCACCACAACAGGAAAAACCAAGAAAACCAAAGCCACGCGGACGCGCAAGGGCTTTGGCAAAGGTAAGAAGAGAGACATTAAGCGCAACATCTCGTCGGATCTCATCCCCCTTGAGGATGAGACATGGCTTGTGCAACCCCTTGCCGTAACGATGATGCGCCACGACTACTCGCTTATCCAGATTCGCATCTTGGTGGCCATTGTGGAGTTTATGCAGACCAAGCTAAGGAAGTTGCTCAACAAGCAGCGCACCGAGCCTATGATTTTCTCCGACGCTGAGCTCGACAACGACGGGCGGTTGGAGATCAAGACCTTGTTTAAGTCGCTGGCCGTAGACCCCAACCATTATCCCCAGTTGCGCCAGAGTTTGAAGATGTTGGCCACCATTCCCGTGGAGATACCCTACAAGACGGCCGATGGCCGCAACTACCTGAAGGTGACCAACTTGTGCGACGTGTATATTCCCGAGGATCCGCGCATCTACGAGAAATACGCGCTCCTGAAGATCGACCGCACGGTGGCCGAGCGCCTGGTGGGCCTCGAGTTTGGCTACCATTACCTTGGCAAGCAGATAGTGTTTGCCTGCCACAACCGCTACTCGCAGCGCATCTACATGTTTATTGAGAGTTGGAAGGACAAGGGTTACCGCAAGATCAACACCTTGGAGTTTCGTAAGATGCTGCGCCTGGAGTCGAACTACAAGAAGTTTAGCGATTTCACGCGCCGCGTGTTGGAGCCCGCCAAGGAAGAGTTGCAAACCATGGCGAAGAACGGCTTTTGCGATTGTTACTTTGACTACGAGAAGGTCTACAACCAAGGCCAGCGCGGTGGCGAGCCCGACGAGCTCGTGTTCCACATCTATCAGCCCAACAACAAGTTTAACGAGAACCTGCAGCACCTCACGCTCCAGCAGCGGCAGGTGTTTGCCGGAACGCTCATGCGCTATTTCGGGTTCGACGCCGCTGTGGCCCAAAAGATGAGCGAGCGCATCACGGCCGACAATTACCAAAGCGCCATGTCGAAGCTTGTTGACCTGCGCACTCGCCTGAAGAGCGACCTCACCATCCACGATCGTGCCGCCTACACCTACCGCACGCTCGACAATCTCATACGAGGTGTGGGCCGCCAGGAGCAGGCAACAGGGGCTGCGATGGGCGCGCAAGCGCTCCCCCCAAGCAACAATTCATAAGAAAGTACACAACGAATAAATATTATCCAGTATCATGAGATCAAGAACATCCGATTGGTTTGAAACCAAGATTCGTTACGACAAGACTGTTGAGGACGGCTCGCAGAAGCCCGTCACCGAGCAATATGTGGTCGACGCGCTGAGTTTCACCGAGGCCGAGAATGAGGTTATCGAGGAGATGAGCGTATATATCAGCGGCGACTATAAGATTACCAATATCAAGCCTGCCCCTTATCACGAGATATTCTTCAGCGACAAGGCCAACGACGACAAGTGGTACAAGGCCAAGCTGCAATTTATCACCCTCGACGAGAAGACCGAGAAGGAGAAGCGCTCTAACGTCAACTACCTCGTGCAGGCCGGCAATTTGCCCATGGCCGTGAAGTATATCGACGAGGTGATGGGCGGCACCATGATCGACTACGACATCGTTTCGATTGCCGAGACACAGATCATGGATGTGTTTGAGCATGGCGCCAAGACCAAGAAGCAGAACGAGGTCGACGACAAACCCGAGTACGAACAGGCGGAAACCGGTAAGGAGGCAGAGTGATGAACGTGGATGTTGCTAAAAACTTACAGCAAGTGGTTGGCAACCTGCCCGAAGGTGTCAGCCTTGTGGCCATCAGCAAGTATCACCCCAAGGAGTATCTTGAGGCGGCCTACGCCGTTGGCCAACGCATTTTTGGCGAGAGCCATGAGCAAGAGCTCAGCAAGAAGGTGGCCGAGCTGCCCAACGACATTGAGTGGCATTTCATCGGTCATCTGCAGACCAATAAGGTGAAATACATTGCGCCCTACATCAGCATGATCGATGCGGTGGATAGCTTCAAGCTCCTGAAGGAGATCAACAAGCAGGCCGCCAAGCACGATCGCGTTATCAACGTGCTGCTCGAATTGCATATCGCCAAGGAGGAGACGAAGTATGGCTTTACGCCCGACGCCTGCCGCGAGATGCTGAAGGAAGGCCAATGGCGCGAGCTTAACCATGTGCACATCAGCGGCCTGATGATGATGGCAAGCAATGTGGACGATGAGAGCCAGATCAGGAAGGAGATGATGGAGGCCGCCAACTTCTTCGACGAGGTGAAGCGCGATTACTTCGCCGACGACGACCGGTTCTGCGAGCGTTCGTGGGGCATGAGCCACGACTATCAGATCGCCGTGGAATGTCGATCCACCATGGTGCGCGTGGGAACGGCCATCTTCGGGCCACGTGTGTATTAAGAGTGTAACCAAAGAAATATACAGACATAAAATAAATTTTTCAGGCTTATGAATACAGGAAAAGTTGACGTTCTGCTGGGTCTTCAGTGGGGCGATGAGGGCAAGGGTAAGGTCGTAGACGTGCTTACCCCGCATTATGATGTTGTGGCGCGCTTCCAAGGCGGACCAAACGCTGGACACACCCTGGAGTTCGAGGGACAGAAGTATGTGCTTCGCAGCATACCCTCTGGCATTTTCCAAGGAGGTAAAGTCAACATCATCGGTAATGGCGTGGTGTTGGCTCCCGACTTGTTTATGGATGAGGCGCGTAGCTTGGAGAAGAGCGGCCACGAGTTGCAGAGCCGTTTGCACATCTCTAAGAAGGCTCACCTCATTATGCCTACCCACCGCCTTCTCGACCGTGCCATCGAGGCCACGAAGGGCAAGAACAAGGTTGGAACGACGGGCAAGGGCATTGGCCCGACCTATACCGACAAGGTAAGCCGCACCGGTCTGCGTGTGGGCGACATTCTCGACAATTTCGAGGAGAAGTATGCCAAGCATAAGGCGCTCCACATGACCCGCCTGAAAGAGCTGGGCTGGACCGACTTCGACGGACTGGAGGAGACGGAGAAGAAATGGATGGAAGGCGTGGAGTATCTGCGCGGATTCCATATCGTTGACAGTGAGATTGAGGTCAACAAGCTGCTTCGCGAAGGCAAGTCGATCCTCTGCGAGGGTGCACAGGGCACCATGCTCGATGTTGACTTCGGTAGCTATCCCTTCGTTACATCAAGCAACACCATCTGCGCCGGAGCTTGCACCGGCCTGGGCGTTGGCCCGGGCAAGATTGGCAACGTGTTTGGCATCATGAAGGCCTACTGCACACGCGTGGGCGCTGGACCGTTCCCCACGGAACTCTTCGATGAGACGGGTACTAAGATTCGTGACCTCGGACATGAATATGGTGCCGTTACCGGTCGTGAGCGTCGTTGCGGATGGGTCGACCTTGTGCAGCTCAAGTATAGCGTTATGCTCAATGGCGTTACCGAGCTCATCATGATGAAGAGCGATGTGCTCGACACCTTCGAGACCGTCAAGGCTTGTGTGGCTTATCGCCTGGCCGATGGAACCGAGACGAGCGACTTCCCCTATGAGATCAATGACGTGACACCTATTTATAAGGAGTTCCCGGGTTGGAAGACCGATATGACCCATTTCACCAGCGAGGACCAGTTCCCACAGCCGTTCAAGGATTATGTGGCTTTCCTTGAGGAGTATCTCGAGACGCCTATCCGCATCATTTCTATCGGTCCGGACCGCGAACAGACGATTGTCAGAAAATAAAGATTGTTTTTTATGGGAAATCAGAAACCGTCCATCCCAAAGGGCACACGCGACTTCGGCCCGGAGGAGATGGCCAAACGCAATTATATCTTCAACACCATCAAGGAGGTTTACGCCTTGTATGGTTTCCAGCAGATTGAGACACCCGCGATGGAGACTCTCAAGACGCTGATGGGAAAATATGGCGAGGAGGGCGACAAGTTGCTCTTCAAGGTGCTCAACTCGGGCGATTACCTGAGCAAGGTGTCGGACGAAGAGCTCGCCGAGCGCAACTGCCTGCGACTGGCTTCGTGTCTCTGCGAGAAGGGTTTGCGTTACGACCTTACGGTGCCGTTCGCTCGCTACGTGGTGATGCACCGCGACGAGTTGCAACTGCCTTTCAAGCGCTATCAGATCCAACCCGTGTGGCGTGCCGACCGTCCGCAGAAGGGCCGCTACCGCGAGTTCTACCAGTGTGACGCTGATGTGGTGGGGTCCGACTCGCTCCTCAACGAGGTGGAGCTGATGCAGATCATCGACACCGTGTTCCAACGCTTGGGCATCCGTGTGCAGATCAAGATCAATAACCGTAAGATCCTCACCGGCATTGCCGAGGTGATTGGCGAGGCCGACAAGATTGTGGACATCACCGTGGCCATCGACAAGCTCGACAAGATTGGACTCGACAACGTGAACGAGGAGCTTCGCAACAACGGATTGAGCGAGGAGGCCATCGAGAAGTTGCAGCCCATCATCTCGCTCTCGGGCACCAACGATGAGAAGCTCAACGTCATTGCCGATGTGTTGCAATCGTCGGAGGTGGGTGTGAAGGGTGTAGAGGAGACCCGTTTCATCCTCGACTGCCTCAAGACCTGCGACCTGAAGAACGAGATGCAGCTCGACCTCACGCTGGCGCGTGGCCTGAACTATTACACGGGAGCCATCTTCGAGGTGAAGGCGCTCGATACGCCGATGGGTTCCATCACGGGTGGTGGTCGTTACGACAACCTCACGGGAATCTTCGGTATGCCGGGTCTCTCGGGTGTGGGAATCTCGTTTGGCGCCGACCGCATCTACGATGTGCTCAACACGCTCGACCTCTATCCGAAGGAGGCGGTAACCACCACGGAGCTCTTGTTCATCAATTTCGGTGAGTGCGAAACGGCTTATTGCTTGCCCTTGGTAACCAAGGCTCGCCAGGCTGGCATCCGCACCGAGATGTATCCCGACAAGGCCAAGATGAAGAAGCAGATGAGTTATGCCAACGCCAAGGGCATTGCTTTCGTTGCCTTGGCTGGAGAGAACGAGATGGCGGAAGGCAAGCTGACGCTGAAGAACATGAAGACCGGTGAGCAAAAGCTGGTCAGCATCGATGAGCTCATTCGTGAAGTGAAATAAGCCATCACCCTCCCCAGGCTTCCGTTCTGGGGAGGCGATGGCCTAATCTCAAATAACCCAAGGCCATTTTGCGTTGCTATGTGGCAGCGCAGCGTGGATCTTGGGTTATTTGCTATTGCGACCTTACGTTTGCAAGGTCAGTCTCTTATGTTTTAGCCGATGTGCCTTAGACAGAATGGCAACTTGCCGTGGCTTCGGTGATGGGCCACGCAGGCGCAACACTTCCCATGGCGTGGACAATCGGACGGGCAAGGGCACGTAATCTCGGGGTTATGCTCGCAAACGGGGCGTGTGTTAGTTGTTTCTTCCATATCGTGAAATGAATGATTGATGCGTTATCGGCTCGGCCTACCCAAATAGTTTCCTCCAAATCCATAATACCACCACGGCACCCAATAGGCAGAATACGAAGTTGGTGAGGAATCCCTTGCCAAAGAGTTCGATGTTGAGCAGGTGACTGATGAACGTTCCGGCGTAGCTTCCCACCACGCCGACGAATAGGTTCATGCAACAGCCCTTGCCCTCGCCACTCATGATGCGGTTGGCAATGTAACCAATGAAGATGCCCGTGAGGATGGGCCATGCGGTAAAGTCGGCTATGTGTTCTAACATGGTGTTGTGTTTTGTGAATGGGTTGGGTTCCGCTGCTTGTTATCGCCCGATGTTCGTGGGGTTGCGGCTTTTGACTTGGTTTTCTATGATGCGCGTGACGGGTGGCACGTCATCGGTGATGCGTTGCCACAGTTGGTAATCGATACAATGGTCTCGTTTGACGGCAACCACAAACTGATTGTCGTCCAACCAATTGGCATTCAGACGTTCCCCCGAAGGTTTCAGCTCTATGTAATTTATTCCGTCGGACGCGATGTCGACGATAACTCCCATCGTAAACACCGCATGATTGGGCTTGACCACAACGATGTCTCGGCCGTTGTAGGCAGGCGTCTCGCCTTTCTTTTTCATCACTTCCAGCGCTTTCTTCACGTCGACCATCTCATCGTATATGCCCACGGTGTGCCAATGGCCGTAAAGCGTTCGGCCCTTACCCACTTTTTCCGCAGGTTTCATGATGGCATCAAAGAGCATTTTTCCCTTGTCTGAATATTTGTTGGCCTCGTAATACTCTGTGCACCAATCGTCTTTGGGGAATAAGAGCGTTGGAAGGGTGCTCCACCATTTCAAGGTGAAATGATTGGCGTCGCTATCGTAGATGCGAGAGGCTGTGGGATTGGCGGGGTCGGGATCTTCGCCTGTGTAGTTGAATACAAAGTGGTCGTTATCGCCAATTTTGAACATTTGGTTACGAATGTTTACCATCAGCGTTATCTCTTCGGTGCAAATCTTGTATTGATCGAAAGGGGCGAGAAGCATGGTTCCCGTATTGTCGATTATCTTGGTCAACTTGTAAACGCCTCGTGGATTGTCGGTTTGGGCCTGAGCGCCCAAGGTGCCGACGGCCAGAAGGATTGCGACAAGCAAGGCCTGACCGATTGCTCGCTGGCTGGATGGCGTGGTGATGTGTTTGGCAAATGAGTTCCAAGATGCGCGGAACGAACGTAAGGTTTTTGTATTCATAGGTGCATGGTAGATGTTAATATGCTTACAAAAATAATAAGTTTTTCCTTCGGTTGCAAGCAAAACGGCGATTATTTAACTAAATAGGGTGATGTTTCATCTCAAATCCGTACCTTTGCGGTCGTTATTAACCCTTAACATTACGGATATGATTAGATTAAATGTGTTTTTCGAAGTGAAGGAAGAAGCCAAGTCCGCCGAGATCTGCGCTTTGTGCAAGGAGCTGGTTGAGAAATCGCTCAACGACGAGGGCAATGTGGCTTACGACTATTTTGTGAGCGGCACACGCAAGGGCGTGATGATGATTTGCGAGACATGGAAGGACGAGGAGGTGCTGAAAGCCCACATGGCCTCTAAGCATTTCACCACCCTTGTGCCCCAAATTGAAGCGCTCACCAAGAGCGGCTTGAAGCTCGAGCAGTTTGCTTTCTAAGCCTTCGTGGGGTTACACCGCGCTACCCCCAACATACAACAATGCCACGAATCTCCGGGAAGAAGCATGTATGTGCTTCATCGCCCACGGAGGTTCGTGGCATCGTCGTGTTATGCGGGTTCCTTAGAAGTTGACCTTCGTTCCCAAGCTGAGCTTGAGCTCTCCCTCCACAGGGTGGTTCTTAGGCGTGAGCGCAATCTTCTTGGCAAACACCGTGGCCGACGGCTCCAGGTAAAGCTCCACGTTGGGCGCCACCATCACACCCGCCTGCACGGCACCCATCAGTCCGGGCGCCACCTTCGTGTCGTGGTTCTTCCATGAGGCGATGTTGAGCGATGCGGCGGCTATACCCGTCAGTTGGAACGTATGGTCGGCGGTGCTCTCGCCCGTCACGGCGCTCTTGATGTTCATCATGTAGCCAGCGTGGATCGAGGTGACGCTCTCGTTGCCCTTACCGTTGCGTTGGATCACCGAGTTGCTCAGTCCGGCATGCACACCATTCACTCCATCGAGCCAACGGCCATAGCTCATGTCGGCCACAAACGACAGGCGCTGATCCAGTCCTCTGCGCTCACCGAAATTCTCTGAGTTGACCCCTGTTCCCAAGCTCACCGAAACCACGTTAGGATGCTCGGGAGCCTCGTCGAGGTCGGCGTTGCGACGGCTGCGCTGCAAGCTGTAGTCGAGGCCCACCATCAGTTGTGGCATGATGCGTTGGCGGCGCTTGTTGCTGAATCGGGCCGAGAGGTTGTAGGCCACCTGTGGCTCGGCCACCAGGCTGATGTGGTCGGTGAGGCGCATGGCCAACTGTCCGCCCACGTGCACATCGGGAGCAAACGAGTAGTAGTGGTTGCCATAGTCGGCGCCCACGTTGGCACCCACCAACGCTCTCACCGCCAGCGGGCGCGAGGCGTCGTAGCCGTAGGTGTATGCGGTGAGGTCGAGCATGAGGTCGGCGCCGGCCAGCGCCTGAGCGTAACGGCTCTTGCCCTCCTTGCGGCTCACCATGCCTTGCAGGTTGCCGCGCCATGCCATATAGGGCGAGAACCACTGGGTGTAGCCCAGTCGTGCGATGGGCGAGTATTTCTTCCACGTCTTCAGTTGGCCCACACGGTTGGTCATACCTGCGGCCACCGTGAATGAGCTGCGTTTCCAATCGCCATTGTCGCGCACTTGGCGCTGGGCCAGGCTCCGCTCGTAACCATCCATGTTAAACTGCATGCCCACGTTGACGTTTGCCAGCAGGTCGACACCTGTGGTGCTCAGCGAGGTGGGCATATAACTGCCCGAGTAGGCCATGAGGCGCGGCTCTACGAACAGCGCCACCAGTCGCGACACATGCCATGTGCCACGCAGCGCGGCGTCGACACCCACGTAAGGCATGTCGCGCTTCTCGCGCTTCGCAAGGTTCACACCCATGGCGGCCGTGAAGTCGAAGGCGCGGTTGCGGCGATAGCCATAGAAAGCATTGGTGAGGTTGAGCAGGTAGTCGGCGCCCACGGTGAGATGGGTGTAGCGGTCGTCGTTATCGCTCCATTGCGTCTTGGCCACCTGCGCCCACAAACGGGCACCACTCACGGGCGAGTACCATTTGCCCACGCCTATGTAGGCTTGCGGCATGAGGTAGCTGCTCATGTTGGTTAATGGCTTGCGAGCCACCATGACATTGGCGCCAATGGCTCCCTCTACAAATGTGTGGTCGTGCCATCCCAGCGAGTGCCATGTGTCGGTGGGCTTCGCCGTCAGGTTGCGTCCTTGGTAGGTGTAGGTCAGACCGGCCAACACCGAAGGCACCACATCCATCTTCTTGCGGAACGATGTGGTGTGCTGGGCGTAGTTGTCGCCGTAGAAGTCGACCCTCGGCTCCACGGTGAGGCTCAGCTCGCGTGTCATGCGCACGTTGGCCTGCAAGCCAGCGCCCGCTCCGAGCACATGCTTGTGGTCGCGCATGTCGTCGGTGGTATAGTTGTAGCTCACACCGGCCACCCCGTTCACCCAGAACCAGCGGTCGGGGTTGATGCCTCCAAAGGCGTTGTGCAGGTTGAGCAGGTAGTCGAGCTGTGCGCCCACGGCCTTCACCTTGTTGTCGCCGGGCTGCTTCACCAGGCTGATGTTGCCCGAGAGTCGCAAGGCGTTATAGTTGTCAAACCATCGGCCCACGCTTCCCGTGAATCGCGATCCCATGTCGCCCACCAGTTTGCCGTCCACATTGGCGAGGAATGCCGGACCAGCGGCCATTCCAACAAACAACCCGTCGATGAAGCGGCGGTACGAGTTGCCCGTGCCCGTGAGGCGCGTCTCGGGCAGGCGGTAGCCCAATCCCACCATCGTGGTGGCCAAGGGGCGATAGCCGTGCCACGTCTCGGCCTGCGAGAGCCGGTCGCTCACGAGGCCAATCTTAGGCTCTATATAAAAATAGGTGAAGGGCGACAATGCCACCTGTCCGCGCAAGCCGATGTGCGCCCCCATGCCATACTCGGCGTTGCCCTCATGGCGCGAGGTGGCCAGGTCGAGGCCCGCTATGCCATAGAGCTCAAAGGCGCGCGCGCTATAGGTGGCGCCCCGCTGTCCGAGCGAGGTGATGTTCATCAGGTAATCGATAGACAGGCCGGCATATTTGGCCTTCACGCCCGCCGTGCGCGCGTAGCCCGCGTTCACGCCCAGGCGCCATCCGTGCTCGGGCGTTATCCAATCGCCGAGGTTCACCTGTCCGAATGTGCCCGCCTCGGGATGGCTGTACCCCATGACGTTGACACCCGCTCCCGCATCCACGAAGAGGTGGTCGAAGAGTTTCTTGTCGGCGTATTGCTTGGCCACACGGGGCCGTTGCAGCATATAGTTGAGCGCACTACCCTTCAGTTGGGCGTGTGCCGTGGCGGCGTAGGCCGAGAGCATTGCTACGGCCGCTATGTTCTTGAGTGATGTTTTCATTGACCTGAAGTTAATGGTTATCCTTACTGTCGAGCAACAAATCGTTCACGTCGCCGTCGGCGTGTGCCACCTGCTTGAGCGACGGGTCCATGTCGAGCGCCTTGCGCAACTCGTCGTAAGCGTCCGACACTTCCTCCAGACGGTTCAGGCAGATGGCCCTCAGATAGTGGGTCAGGGCTTGGTCGTCGGGCAGCTGCTTGCTCAGTTTGAGCGCTTCGTCGTTGCGCTTCATGGCCAGCAGCATCACGAGCTCGTTGCGTTGTCCGGTCTTGGCCACCGTTTCGTAGTAGCCGTTGAACCGGCCGTTGAGCACGGCGTTCACGGCCAGCAGCATGTGCGTGGTCTCGTTGTCGGGAACGAAGGCGGAGAGCGAGTCGGCGGCCGTGTAAAGGCCCGCGTTGAGGAGCGCCGTCATCTGGTTGGTGTTCACCACCGCGGGGGCATTCTTCCCGGCAAACGGGCGCAGCAGGTCGGCGTCGGCGGCCTGTCGGTTGATGAGCAATGCCGAGAGGTCGTTGGCCGCCACCATGAACGACGGGTAGATCTCCAGCGCCTGGCGCAGCATGGTCTCACGTCTCACAGAGTCGGCCTCAGCGCGATAGAGCCGGAAATACTCATATTTGGTGAGCTGCTTGTAGTCGGCGGCGTAGAGCTGGCGAATTTCGTCGAGCGTGAGCTGGCGGAACACGGAGTAGTTCATTACGTAGCCCACATGGCGCAGGCGCGGCAGATACTTGTCCATGAGCAGCGAGCGGTAGAAGGGCAGCTTGCGCATGCCTCTCGACTGGTCGTCGATGTTGCCCCATCGCTTGGTGATGTTCTCCACCTGCCGGGCCTCATCGTAGAGGCTGTCGGCGCGCAGCAGGTCGGCCACCTTGCCCCAGGGCGCCACGGCGGCGTTCGAGGCAAACTTCATGCCGCGGCGGGCACGCTCGGGCACGAGCCCCCTGAGATAGTTAACCGCGTAGTCCATGCGCTTCTTGGCCAGTTGGAGGTTGCTGTTGTACCTTCCATCGGGCGACGATGTGCCGTTGATGGTGAGCGATTGCAGCGTGGCGTCCTTGTCGGCGCTGATCTGCTCTATCTGCTCGCGCATCTTGCCGATCTCCGCAATGTTGTTGGGGTCGTTGGGGTCGAAGGCGGCCTTGTTCATGGGGAATCGCAGGTTCACCTCGCCCTTGCTGTCGCGCAACTGCACCTCGGGCTTGGGCCAGTAGGCCGAGTCGTTGAGCTGGCTGGCGGCAAACGAGTAGTCGAGCCAACGCAGGGGGTTGATCGTTCCCTTGGCGATGATGGTTGTGTCGCGGTACACAATGCGGTTATAGTTCTCAATGGCCATATACACGTTGCAGGTGTAATCGTCCTTCACGTGCTCCACGTAGGCCGAGTCGGCATAGCCTATGATGTCGTTGGTGCGTCCCTTCTCGCGCTTCTCCTTCGTCTTCACCACCACATATTGTGCCAGCGGGTCGCCCTGTGGGTCGTCCATGCGGTAGTCGTAGAGGCGGTCTTGCGTGCGGTTGTAGGTGCGCGCGTCGTACACCATGGGGCGCATGAGCTGCTCCTCGTGGCGCGTCACGTTGTAGATCACGGGCTGCACCACGAGGCGGTTGT
Source organism: Hallella sp. (assembly GCF_037460745.1). Taxonomy (NCBI): domain Bacteria; kingdom Pseudomonadati; phylum Bacteroidota; class Bacteroidia; order Bacteroidales; family Prevotellaceae; genus Hallella; species Hallella sp. The sequence goes on from NZ_JAXVAE010000116.1 coordinate 62,577, forward strand.
TGTGCGAGAACATCTCGCGCGGCACCCTCACACGGGTCTTCACGTGGAAATAGTTGCCCCTCACCTCGATGTCGGTGGGTTCGGGCTGAATTTTGTCGGTGATGTGCTTGGCGGTCACCACGAGCTCCTCGAGGGCCACGTCGTTTGGCTGCAGTTTCACCTCTATGTATTTATGGCTCGATTTCACCTTCACGTCTTGGCTCTTCACACCCACCATGCTGAACCGGAGGGTGGCTCCCGAGTGTACGTTGATGGCGAAGCGGCCGTCTATGTCGGTGATGGCGAGGGCGCGCCGCGTTTCCGGGTCGGTGATCGACACGCCGAGAAGCGGCTCCTTCGTGTCCTTGTCGGTCACCAGGCCGGTGAGGCGAAACACATCCTGGGCAGAGGCGCCCAGCGCCATGAGCAGCAGCACCAGCGTCAGCGCCTGTCGGGCCACACGGCCCAGCGCTGGGGTGCGCAATGAAGTATAGGGTTTCATCATCATACTCGCGTTGGATAATAAAAAAAACAATGCAATGGTCTTACTTGAGCAGGTACACGAACGTTACGCCTGCCTTCAGCGGCGCCCACGCCCACTTGGTGTTGTTGGCGTGCTCGGGCTCTTGCCCTGCGGCGTCGGCAAACTTCTTCTCGTTGACGCGCACGGCTCCGGCGCCTATGGTGGTCTCGAGGCTCCATCGGCGGCCCAGCACAAAGCTGTAGCCGTAGGTCAGGCCGGCGCCCCATGCGTCGCCCTTGTGGCGGGTGTCGTCGAGGAGCAGGTTGTAGTTGGAGGCAACGGCCATCACACCCACAAAATGCCCAGCCTGCGGACGGGCGCTAAACCAATAGCGCGCCTCGGGGCTGAACTGCAGCATCTTCGCGTCGACCTTGCCTGCCTTCAGCAAGCTGCCCATGGCCTCGAAGTTGAGCGTCACGTGGCGGTTGATGCGAAACTCGGCGCCCATGTTCGGCGACATGGCTGCCCAGTAGAGGGCGTTGGTTTTCAGGCCGATGCGCTGCGCATGGGCCATCGTTGAGCACATAAAGAATAGGCACACCCCCATGGCCATTCTTAATAGTGGCTTACTAATCATTTGTACGTTCATAACACAGAATACAATCATTTTTGAATGATATGGGTGCAAAGTTACGAAAAATGCCCGAAACGGGAACCTGTTTGCGCCAACAATTCGCCAAAAGGGCAATTTTTTGCTCTATGCCAACGGCCGATGGCGCACCTCCCGTTACGCTCCCAGAGTGTTTTTGAGCCTTTGCCAAAGGGAGGCGTGGGGAGGTTGGTAGGCTGCCAGGGCCTTGCGCATCTGCTCGGCGCCCATGGCGCATATGGGCGCGGCCTTGTCGTAGTCGAACTCGCCATAGCGCTCCATGCTGGCTTCCACCACCAGGTGGGGGTTGGAGAGGGCTATTTGCTGGCGTGTGTTTTGCTCCACCATGATGGCGATGGAGCGGGCGAGCAAGCTGAGGTAGCTTGGCGCCATGCCTTCCTGGTAGCTCATGATGCGCTGAACGATGGAGGCGGGCAGCGACTTGCCCAGCAGCTTCTTCTCCCCCGCGTAGCGCAGGAATTGCTCTTCACGGTAGTTGCGTGCGCATACGTTCACGCCCACGAGCATGTCGCCCTTCGTTCGCTCCACACGGTTGAGGGGCAGGGCGTTTACCAGCGCCCCGTCCACCAGGAGCATGTCCTGCTTTCGCACCGGATTGAAAAACAGGGGGATGGATATGCTGGACCGTATGGCTTCATACAAACTGCCCGATCGGAACACAATCTCGCGACCACTGTTCCAGTCGGTGGCCACGGCGGCATAGGGGATGGGCAGGTCCTCGATGTTCACGTCGGGCACAATCTGCTTCAGGGCGTCGATCACCTTCACGCCCTTCACCAGATGGTTCAGGCTGAAGGAGAAATCGACCAACGAGAGGATCTGCTTCCGGTCGAGGCCCATCATCCACCGCTTCACCTCGCCGAGCTTGCCTGCGGCATACATGCCTCCGACCAAGGCGCCCATAGAGCAGCCCGCTATGGAGGTAATGGCGTAATGGGCGCGCTCCAACTCCTCGATGGCGCCGATATGGGCCAAGCCGCGGGCGCCACCGCTCGACAGCACCAACGCTACGTTCTTCTTCTTCATGTTCTTTGCTTTTTTCGGTATGTGCGCGCTCAGGCGCGGTTGCTCACCACCTCGTCCATGGCGCGGTCGTAGGGGTCGGTGGGCACGTGGGCCACACGTTGAAAGTGGTAGCACACGCCAATCGTGTACGCCTCGGGCAACCGTTCAAGGAAACGGTCGTAGTAGCCACGGCCACGTCCCAGGCGGTGGCCCTCATCGTCGAAGCTCATGCCCGGCACCACAACCACCTCAATGCGGCCAAGGTCAGCGAATGTCGGCCCAACGGGCTCCAGCAGGTTGTAGAGGCCCTCGGCCAGGTCGGCGGGTCCCGTGTAGAGGCGCGGCTCCATGTGGGCGTCGTCTACACACTTGGGGAGGACCACCGTCTTGCCCGCCGCCAGCAGGGCGTCGGCGAGGTGGCGCGTGTCCACCTCGTCGGGCAGGGCGTAATAGAGCATCACCACTTGGGCCGCCCTGATGCGCGGATGGGCCAGCAGCCGCCGCTCTATCTCGTCCGACCAAGCCTGCCGCTGCTCAAGGGAGAGTTGCTTCTTGCGTTGCCGGATGGTTTTCCTCAGTTGTTGTTTGGGAGATGTGGGATAGTCCATGGTTGTTGGGTTTTGGGGGGTATCGAAGGTTCAAAGGTAACAATAATAATTCAATACCCATCATCATTCCGCCGTTTTTAACCTTTCTACCCATAAAAATGCGTGCGCCAAAACACTCCTGCGATCAGGATATAAGGCATGGGCGCAATGGATGGGTGCTGAAAATGGCCAACAATCTATATATTAATCTACACGGATTTTTCCGTCGAGCATCGCCTCGCTCCCAAATACGCCATTCTCGCACATTTTTGTAACCGTCTAACATTCAGCCGCTTACCATTCGAAGGACCCATTCTACCCTCCTCGTTCCCCATTCAGCCTTGCGGTTAGGCATATTTCGACCCACGAAACATGCCCTTTCGAGGCTCCATCTCTTACCTTTCGCGTCTCGATCCCTTACCTTTCGCAACCCGATACATGCCTAACGCCCCATTCCGCCCCTCCCGTTGCCCACTCAAAACGCCAAAAAAGACCCTCTCGCCACTCTATTTCGCCCGAAAGTCTAACACACGTTTTACACCAAAATTCGCAACAATCCCGTTTGGGAGTGCCGACTGAACGAATGATGGATTTCAACTAACCACATTGTGCTACCCAGAAGCCGCGCGATAATGTTTTGCACAGCAAACCACAAAAAAAGGTTCTTGTGTTTGGGCATTCGAGAAATAAGTATTAACTTTGTTGCGGAAGGATGCCAAGCCGAGTGCAAGGCGAATTCCAAATTTTTGTGGGTTAAAATAATAGCGTTTGCTGTTTATTCGAAAAGTGTTCCTGAAGTTTGGCCGCTGAAGAACAACGTCATAGAATAAATAAGTAAGCGTCCGCTATAGCGTGGACGTTAAACTTATTCTATGACGTATAGGTTAGGCCAAACACCTTGGAACACAGGATAAGTGGACTCGTCCACGTTTCTGCGTTCTGATGGGGATGAGGCTGGTCTTGATGCAAACTTAGGTTGGCTTTGTTGCTATGGATAAGGGTGTTTGGTTGTAGCTTTTATTTTCTGAGTAACAAAGCAGTCGCATTAAAACTATATTTATAAGCTTTAATGCTATGGCAAAATCTCTGATTGAAGAGCTACCTCGCATTGCAAGCGAAGGTAGGCAAGAGGCTCAGCGCATCATCGAGCGATTGAGCAGTGGCACACGCATTGGGTTGCAAACCAATGAGCTGGTGTTGCCTCGCAAGGATGTCTCCGGATTCTTCCGTGGGCAAGTTCCCAATATCCCTAATGCATTCAATGCCGCCCTGGATGGGGGTACTTGGATGAACCGTCTGGTGTATGGTGATAATCTCCTGACCATGCAAGCACTGCTTGCCGGAGACCCTCAGACGGGCTTGCCTTCATTAAGAGGCAAAGTGGATTTGATCTACATCGACCCGCCGTTTGATTCTAAGGCGGATTATAGAACGAAGGTTGTTTTACCCGGTGTTGATATTCAACAAAAGCCAACTGTAGTTGAACAGTTTGCCTATGCTGATACCTGGGAAGAAGGGACAATCTCTTATCTAAAGATGATATATAAACGACTTATTCTGATGAAAGAATTATTGTCTGACACAGGTACTGTCTATGTTCACATAGATTGGCATATTGATTCTTATGTAAAGATAATGCTTGATGATATATTCGGCAAGGATAATTTTAGAGATCAAATAATTTGGTATTATCCTGGAGGTATCAAGGCTGTTCCTCATTATTTTCCTCGTAAGCATGATTGTATCTATTGTTATTCTAAAACAAATAATTATGTTTTTAACAATCAGAGAAAAGGCATTGAAGATAATTCTTTGTATAGTCGATGGATAAAATATAGTGAGGATGGGGAGACTATTACATATAAGAATTTTCCACGTACAGATAAGGTGAAATTTGATATGTATGTAAAAAGATTCATCTCTCAAAATAAACGAGAGCCTAAAGATGAAGATGTAATTTATCGTTTTGAGGGCGCTCTTGTTGATGATGTTTGGGATGATTGTCCTGCTGTCTTTAGATTATTAAATGAAAAAACGGGTTATTCTACTCAAAAGCCAGCATCCCTCCTCGAACGTATCATCAAGGCTTCTTCCAACGAAGGTGACCTTGTCTGCGATTTCTTTGGTGGCAGCGGCACCACAGCAGCGGTTGCCGAAAAGCTGGGCCGTCGCTGGATTACCTGTGACATCGGCAAGCCGGCATCCCTCGTCATGCGCAAGCGTTTCATCGACCAGGAAGTAAATCCGTTCCTCTATCAGAGCATCGGCGACTATCAGAAAGAGGCTTTCCATAACAACAAGAAACTCCGCCGAGTGGGCGATCTCTCTCAGGTAGTCTTAGGCCTCTTCGGCGCCTTACCATTCTCCCCAGAACAGGTGAGCGACAGAAACTTTGGCTACGTCAAGGGCACACGAAATCTGGTGATGGTGGATAGCCCTAACCGCTTGACCACTGCTGCTACCGTTCGCCGTGCCGTGGAAGCCAAGGCTTCTCTGCTTGGCGGCGACTGGGATAAAGTGATCGTGCTGGGCTGGAACTTCGCCTTTGACATCTCGCAAGCCATCGAGAAATATAAGAACAGCAATGTAGAGGTGCTGGTGATTCCGCCTGATCTGCTCGACAAGCTATCTAAGAAGGGCTTCAAGAAGCTCATCGCCGACAAAACCGTCCGCTTCTCTTCTTTGCAGTATCTGGTGGTGAACCCAGTTGAAGTAACCGTGAACGGCAATGGCGAGGATGAACTCGACATCAGTCTCAGCAACTATGTGCTGCTCTCGCCCGATAATATTCCGCTGGACGATAAGGACAAGGAGAAGTTGCAGCAGGTGATGGAGCAAGACCCTCTCTCGCTGATAGAATATTGGAGCATCGACCCTGATTATGACGGCGATACCTTCCGCAGCACCTGGCAGGATTATCGTGAGAACGTGGATAACGACAGCGACCCGCTGCACTGCGTATATTCCACCCGATTGCACATGCCCCACAAGGCTGAGCGCAAGGTGTGTGTCAAGGCCGTTGACGTGTTCGGATTCGAGAGTCAGGTTATCCTGGATGTGAAGTGCTAAGAACGAATAGGAGATGACAACTATGATAATCAATTCAACTAACATATCTTTGGAATTGGCGCATCGACTCACCGATGTGGTCAATGCTGCCTGGAAGAGTGGGGAGATGCTGGAGAAGGTAACCCCAACCACCGCTTCGCTCTTAAACTATTGGTTTGGAGAGGGCTTCTGCAATGAGCGTGAGAGAAACTTCCACGAGGGTCAGCGTCAGGCTATCCTCAACATCATCTATCTGCACGAAGTGATGGGTGAAAACTGCGTGATGGATGCCTATCAGGGCATCATCCCGGAGCTGATGGATAGGGCCGATTTGGCTCAGCTTGCCAAGCCTAAATATCAGATGCCTAAGTATGCGGTGAAGATGGCAACGGGCACGGGAAAGACGTGGGTGATGCACGCCCTGATCATCTGGCAGATGCTGAATGCCCGGCACGAGGATGTGGAGAGCGGACGATTCACGCAGAAGTTCCTGATTGTGGCTCCGGGCCTGATTGTTTACGACCGTCTGCTGGACGCCTTCTGTGGCAGAAAGAAGCGCGACGAGGAATATCGCGACCCTCAGACCAACGACTACTACATGAACCAGGAGGTGTTCATCCCCGAGCGTTATCGTGACGAGGTGTTTTCGTTCATCCATAACAATGTGGTGACCAAGGAGGATGGCATCGGCAGGAAGACCACCGGCGAGGGACTGATTGCTCTGACCAACTGGCATCTGTTTGAAAATCAGATGGAAGAGACGGAGCAGGATGAGGATGTGGACGATTCCAGCACGGTGACGCCCGCCGAAATCGTCAGCGACCTGTTGCCTATCCGTCCGGGCAAGTCGGCGGGCAACGACCTCGGCATGCTCGACCGCCGTGCCCTGGGTGGCACCGAACTGGAATATCTTGCGGGGTTAAAGGATTTGATGGTAATCAATGATGAGGCTCATCATATCCACGAAATCAAGCGTAAGGGCGAAACCGAGGAGGTGGAATGGCAAAGAGGCTTGAATGCCATCAGCGCCACCAAGGGCACCCGCTTCATACAGGTGGACTTCTCCGCCACTCCTTTTGATACGAAGGGAACGGGAGAGAAGCAGGTGAAGCTCTTCTTTCCGCATATCATCGTAGATTTCGACTTGCCGATGGCGATGAAGCAGGGACTGGTGAAGCTGCTGCTGCTCGACCGCCGCCAGGAACTCACCGACCTGGAGAACCTGGATTACAACGCCGAGCGGGATGAGCAGGGAAAAGTAGTAGGGCTGAGCGAAGGTCAGCGCATGATGCTTCGTGCAGGACTGACAAAACTGGATAAACTCGAAGATGAATTCTTGAAAGTGGACCCGTCGAAGAATCCCAAGATGCTCATTGTCTGCCAAGACACCACGGTATCTCCTTTCGTTGAGGAGTTCCTGAAATCGGAAGGTCTGGAAGATGAAGACATCGTTACCATCGACAGCAACAAGCAGGGCGAGGTGAAGGATGAGGAGTGGCAGGAAATCAAGAAGAAGCTCTTCGATATAGATAGGTATAAGCGTCCGAAGGTGGTTATCTCGGTGCTGATGCTACGTGAGGGCTTCGATGTGAACAACATCTGTGTGCTCGTTCCGCTGCGTTCTTCGCAGGCGCCAATCCTCCTTGAGCAATTGGTGGGCAGAGGCTTGCGACTGATGTGGCGAGAGTCCGACTACATCGACATCAAGCGCGAAGATCGGCTGAGGGTGCTGAAAAACCATCAACCGCCACGCACCTATATCGACACGTTATCAATCGTGGAGCATCCAGCTTTCATCAAGTTCTACGATGATTTGCAGGAACAGGGATTGGTGGCTACAGACGATGGAGATGTTGGTACAGAAGGAGCCACTGGCGATATTCTTACCGTGGGTCTTCGTGAGGACTACGAGAAGTATGATTTCAAATGGCCGGTTATCCTGCATGATTCCATCGATGAATTTGAAGATGCTGAAATTGATTTGGATGATTTGCAGCCCTTCACGATGTATCCGCTGCCTTTGCTCCGCAAGTTCCTGGCAAAAGAGGGCGAGACCTTCGTATCGCAGGAATCTCTCACCAAGACTACCTTTGGTAAGTATAAGGTAACGGCCAGTCTCTTCAATGCCAGTGGATATAATGAGTATCTGCAGAAGTTGCTGAGAGTAGTAACCCTGCGCTTTGAGAACTGTCGCCGCCAGGGGTTCCCGACCATTCAGGTCAACGGCGCTCGAACGGTGCAGGTGATGGACTGGTACATCCGGGAGAAGCTGTTCTCCATGCCTTTCGACCCGTTCCATGGAAGTGATTGGAAGATATTGTTGGCGAAGGATGGCATTGTGACCAAACACATCGTGGAGCAGTTTGCCGTGGCCATATATAAGATGCAGAGTCGGCTGACCACGATAGGTGCAGAGGTGAGCCACACGGAATTCTCTTCGCTCAGAGCCATCAAGATGAGAGAGGCTTACTCGATGGAGGTGCGGAAGAGCATCTATCCCCGACTGGGCTATCCTTCACACGGCGGAGGCCTGGAAAAGGCTTTCATCGAGTTTCTGGATAGGGATGCCGAGGTGGAAAGATTCCTGAAGATTAATGAGAATGGCCATTCGTTTGCCATCATCTTCTATGTGAGAAAGGACGGTTTGATGGCTACCTATCATCCTGATTTCATCGTGGCTACAGCTGATAAGGTTTATCTGATTGAGACCAAGGGCGACGACAAGGTTGATGATGCGAACGTGCGCCAGAAGCAGACGGCCACCATTGAGTGGATTAAGAAAATCAACGCCCTGGAGCCTGAGGATAGGATGAATCGCACCTGGGAGTATGTATTGGTAGGCGAAAGCGTGTTCTATTCGTTGAGTGGGAGCGGCGCCACATTGACCGACATTTGCAATCAATGCAGGGTGACCTACTCAAGAGCTACAGGAAATCTGTTTGAATAAGAAAGGCTTGTTTTTCCTTGTGGCGGGCATGATTGTTCTCGTTAGGGTGAGAACAATGGACCGCGAAGGGAACCCCACATAACATGGAAACGGCGGATTGACTCTCAAAGGCTATCTGCCGTTGGGTTACACCCAAGAAACCATCGGTAAAGCAAAGTATCTCGTCAACCTTTTCGTTGATAAGCCTTGGCTCAACCGATGGTTGTTTCTGTGAGGATAGTCTTTTCCTGTGTCGTATATGCTATATACAGTTGAGCAAGGCAAAAAGACTAAGCAAAGCAATGATTATTTTTGAAAACATAGGCAAGCCGCCCATGGTCTTTCAAAAAAATCGTTCCCGGTTACCTGCCTGTTGATTTTTCTTGCATAGCTATTATTATTCAGCCCATGTGGCGTTTATTCTCCGTTCTTCTTTCTGCACATGCATGATACCCCACCGCCGCGACGATCATGCTCACGCCCATCCAGAACGAGAGGTTGAGCTCTTGCGCCTCGTTGAAGAGAAGCATGGCGAGCGCTATGCTGTAGAGCGGTTCGAGGTTATAGCTCAGGTTGACGGTGAAGGCCGACAGGGAGCGTAGGGCTTGCAACTGCGTGAGAAACGGACCAATGGTAAACACCGAGGCGAAGAGTGGGATGAACAGCCAGTCGCAGCCTTGGGGCAACAACGAGGCGGAAGGGTAGCGCATGGCGTAGAAAGGCATGGCAAGCGACAGCACGCACCCTCCCGACAACAGCTCATGCAGGAGCATCGCCGAGCTCTCCACCCCCGTGGCGCTTTGCACGCGCTTGCTCGCAATGGCAAACAAGGTGTAGAAGAGCGACGAGAACGTGCCGATCACGATTCCCGTGCGGAACTGCATGTTGAGGCCGAAGATGAGCACGATGCCGCCCAATGTTATCAGGCCCAGCAACAGGTGGCGTAGCGAGAAGCGCTTGCTGGAAACCATGGGCTCGAGGAGGGCCGTGAAAAACCCGTTCAGGGCAAAGCACACCACCCCCACGCTCACGTTGGCCGCCTTGATGCTGCCGTAGAACAGCACCCAGTGGATGGCCAGCAGCGCGCCGCAACATCCCATGCGCCACGCCTCACGAAGGGTGGGCCTATGGATCCGCCCACCAAGCGCTAACACCGCGGCGAGCACGCCCGCGGCAATCATCATCCTGTACCACACCAAGGGCAGTTCGGACAATGAGATCAGTCGGCCAAACACACCCGTGGCACCCGCCAATAGGATGCCCGTGTGGAGCCGCAGATAAGCGTGGGTCGGCTTCGATGGTTTGTTGTGCATAGAGTGGGGCTTGGGTTCTGCCATGGCGAGAAACGTGCCGAAGGAAAACCGTCCGCGATGGGGAGGGTGGTGCCCCCTTTTCCATCGCGGACGATTGCGGTTTGAGGAAGCGCGCGGGCGGGGTGAGCGTGCGCTTCGCCCGTCAAGGCCTGGGGGAGGATGGGCTAATCCTCCAGGCAGGCGTCGAGAAGCGCCTCGATGGCCTTGCGGTCCATGTCCTTGCCGATGAACACTATTTTCTGCATGCGGTCGCCGTAGTTCTCGTCCCAGTCTTTCTTGGCGTTGGGGTTCTGCTCCATAAACTGCTCGAGCTCTTCGGCGGGCATGGATGCGAACCATTGGCCCGCATTGGTGATGTTAAACTGCTTGCCGCTCTGCTCGAAGAGGTAGCAGGTGTCGGGCTCGTCGCGGAAGTAGCACATGCCCTTGGCGCGGATAACGCTCTTGGGCCATTGGGTGGACACGAACTCGTCGAAGCGTGCAAGGCTCATGGCTGGGCGGCGATAGTAGACGAACGTCTGGATGCCATACTCCAATGCCTCGCCCGACTCCTCGTTCTCCAAATGGTCGTGGTGGTGGTGGTGCTCATGCTCATCGTGACGCTCATGGTCGTCGTGGTCGTCGTGGTCGTCTTCGCCCTCCATGGCCTCAATCCATCGGGCGGAGGTGGCCACCTTGTCGAAGTTGAACGAGTGGGTGTTGATGATCTTGTTGAGCTCCACGTCGCCATAGTTGCACTCGTAGATGGCCGCCTTGGGCTGTATCTCGCGGATGATGGCCTTCAGGTGGGCCATCTCGTCGGGCGAAATCATGTCGGCTTTGTTGAGAAGGATGATGTTGCAAAACTCAATTTGCTGGATAACCAGGCTGGCGAGGTCTTCCTCGTCGTGATCCGCCTTGAGGTGGTCGCCCAATCCAAACTCGTCGCGCATGCGCAGGGCGTCGACCACGGTCACGATGGCGTCGAGGCGCGCCACGCCATTCTTCAGGGCGCCCGGCGCCACCATCTGCGGATAGGTGGTGATGGTTTGCGCGATGGGGGCGGGCTCGCAGATGCCGCTGGCCTCGATGACGATGTAATCGAACTGGCGGAGGTTGATGAGGTCGTTGAGCTGTTTCACGAGGTCCATCTTCAGCGTGCAGCAGATGCAACCGTTCGACAGGGCCACCAGGCTGTCGTCGGCCTGGCCTACCACGCCTCCCTTCTGGATGAGGTTGGCGTCGATGTTCACCTCGCCTATGTCGTTCACGATGACGGCGAAGCGAATGCCCTTCTCGTTATACAGGATGCGGTTGAGCAATGTGGTCTTTCCGCTGCCTAAGTAACCGGTAAGCAGCAGGACCGGTGTTTCTTTCTGATTCATGTTGGTATGTTCTATAATCTTGTTCCCTCCCAATCAAAAAGTGTGCCTATTGAGCGGGACGGGCGTTAATTCTTTGTTAAAAACAATGGCGGCGCGCCGCGTCTCTTTAGAAGGGGTAGCCCACGGCGAAATGGAGGCTCTGGCTGTTCTTGAAGCTATCAACGTTGTAGAAGCCTGTGTTGTAGGGCACGTGCAGGCCCACACCCCAGTCGAGGCGGATCACGAGGAAATCCATGTCGTAGCGAAGGCCCACGCCGGTGCCCAGCGCCATGTCGCGGAGCGCGTTCCTGGGCTCAAACTTCACGCCGTCGCGATCGTCGCTATGCATCACCCACACGTTGCCCGCATCGAGGAAGAGCGCGCCGTAGAGGTTGCCAAACAGGCGCGGGCGATACTCGAGGTTGGCCTGGAACATCAGGTCGCCCGTCTGGTCGAGGTAATAGATGTTGGCCGAGGCGTCGTTGTGGTAGTGGCCGGGGCCAATGGAGCGCACGGTGAAGGCGCGCACGCTGTTGGCGCCACCCACATAGAACTGCTCGCCATAGGGCGCCTTCGACGAGTTGCCGTAGGCCCAGATGGCGCCAAGGGCGGCATGGCCCACAAGGGTGCTGTGCTCGGTGAGCCTCCAGGTCTTCACAAGGTCGGTCTCCACCTTCACAAACTGGGCGTAGGGGTTGTTGAACATCTCCTTGCCCTGATGGCCCCATTTCTTGCCGGCGGCCATATAGCCCAACGACAGGAGGTTGCCCGCCTCGCTGATGGTGGTTTGCCAACGGACGGGGTTGAGCAGGTGGGACGGACTGGTGTAGGTGTAGGTGTATTGCATCTTGGGCACAAACTGGTCCTGCATGGTGTAATAGAGGTAGGGGTTGACCTGCAACACCGAGTCGAAGGCTGCCGTGGAGCTGCGCATATACTCGTAGGAGAACACCAACGGACTGAACAGGTGGCGACTGGTGGCCGACGTCTGGAGGCTGTAGGTCCATTCGCCCGACACGATGTGGCGTTTGAAATAGTTGGCGCGGCTGATAATGTCGGACGACATCTTCAGCGTGGTGGTGGGCACGGCGTAGAACCGGTTGCGGCGGTAATAGCGCGCCAGGCGGTCGCGGAAGAAATCGACAAACGGGATGACCATGCGCGGGAACATTAAGGAGGCGTCGACGCCATACTCATAGCTGTTGAACTTCGACTTTGAGCGCTCGCCTTGTTGCGACGTCTGCCATTCGTAGCTGCCCTTGAGGTTAATGTCGAGCAGCTCGCCTCCCCGAAACGCGTTGCGCTTGGTGAAACCCATCACGAGGCCCGGACCCACACGGTTGTTGGTCTTGCCCACGAGGTTGCCCTCCACGTAGAAGTCGTAAGGCTTGTCGAGCACGGCGTTGATGCGCAGGTCGAGCGTGTCGTTGGCCGAGGTGGTGTCGCGCGGGGTGAACGTGAAATCGACCACGCTGAACAAGCCCGTGCTGCTTACGTGGGCCATGCTCTCCTGATAATCCTGGTAGCTATAGAGCTTGTGGGAACGCAACTTGGTGCCTTGCAAGATGACCGGCACACGCACCGGCGGGCGACGCCCACGGAAGCGCACCATGAACGAGCCGCGTTGGAACGAGTCGGTGAGCGCATCGAGGTAGTTTTTGCGTAGGTCGATGCAGATGTTGCCTACATACCATGGGCGCTTGGCCATGGCGGGAAGGTTCTCGATGGCTTGGAGGCGCACCTGCACCTTGCCGGGAACGGAGGTGGTGTCGGCCAGGTAAGAGGCGTAGGAGGGTTGCCAATAGAAATAGCCGTTGTTGCGAAACAGGGTGCTGAGACGGGTGCGCTCTCCTTCGAGCGTCGACACGTCGAAGGGGTCGCCCGGCTTGATCTTGGCGTCGGAAAGCGTGGAGCGAATCAGGCTGTCGCCCGCGGCGGGGAACCCCAGATACTGCAAGGTGTCGATGGTGAAGAGGTGGCCGGCATTGACCGTATAGGCAATCTTGGCCTTCTTGGGGTTGCGAAGGGTGCGGGCCTTATAGCTCACGTCGCCCCGGAAATAGCCATGGGCGCGCAGCACCTCCTTGGCCACGGAGGCGCGCAACTCGGGATTGACCCAACTCATGAGCACGGGCTGCTTGCCAAACGACTTGAGCATCCACCGACCGAAGTTGGAATCGTCGTTCGTGAAGGCGTTCCACACCCATAGGCCCACCTGCAACGGCGAGCGCACGCTGCTGCTCCCGAAGAGGGCGCCATTGGGAGCCGTGGCGAGGGCGGCGTCGAGCTCTTCCTGGATGGCGGCATAGTGGCGGCTCTTCTCGGGTGCCTCGTAGGTAATGGCATCGAGGCCCGTGAACAGCTGGTCGCCCTCGGGGATGTTCTTGGTGGTGGAACAGGCCGCAAACAGACTGGCCACCGCTATGATGAGAAGCAATCGGTAGGTCTTCATTCCTTTTTCTTTTCTTTCTTGGTAGAGTCGGTGGGCATTGAGGGAATCTCGTCCTGCGGGTCCTTAAGTCGGAACAGGTCTTTGAAATGGCGCAACTTGCGTTTCCACATGAAGCCGCCACCAAACTTGCTGACGTTGCCCTCAAGCCAATCGTAACCGTCGCGCTCATAGAAGAGGTTCAGGTATTTGTTGGAGGTGGCGCTCAGGCGATACTCGAACGTCACGTTGTCGAAGAATGTCTCGTCTTCCATCTGCACATCGCTGCCCGATGATAGTTTTCCTCCAATGACGATGCGTAAGCGGTTGTTCCAGAAGCGCTTGGCAAACTTGAAGTTGTAATCGGTGTGGAGTGTGCCGTTGTTGCCAAACGAGTTTTCAACGCCAAAGCTCAGATCGAGCGTGCGCAGGGCCTTGCCCGAGATCTGATTGATCTGGCTGTTGAGGAACGCGCTCAATGCGGAGTTCATGGTGAAGCTGCTGGTGTTGCCATCCGCCAGGTACATGCCTGTGGTGAGCATGGTGACGGCGAGCTTGCCGCGCTCCTCCTTCGACATCGACTGAAGCTGGTTGTGGATGGTCATGTCTTCGGGTGCGTCGATGGTAAACTCGAGACCCATGTCGTTGAGCGTCTTGGTGACGATGACGCCCGAGGTGAACTCGACGGTGCGCCCATTGCCCGACGTGCCACCTACGGTCGACTTGGTGGTCTCGTTGGCCGTGATGTTGAGCGTGGGGTTCATGGGGTCGCCCTTAAACTCGATGTAGCTGCCGTCTTGGATCGTGAAGGTCTTCAGCGGGATGACGGGCAGGGCGTATTTCATCTCACCGCTGCCGATGGTGTAGCGGCCACGCACCACAATCTCGTCGACGGGATTGTACTGCAAGCGCAGGCTGCCTCCGCCAACAATGTCGACATAGTTGGAGTGGTCGGCATTGAGGTAGCAATCCACATGGGCGCCATCGTCGATGTTGACGTTGAGGTCCATGTTGAAGCCCGTGAGCGGCGGACGGTTGATGACATCCTCGGCCGTGTCTTGCAGATTAACAAACTCCACAAGGCCCTCCAGCTGGTTGTCGGTGGAGAGGGGCGAGTCTTTCAGGTTGTATCTCAAGTCGGTTGTGCCCAGCACATCCAGTCGGCCGCGCATCGACAGGTTGCTGACCGCTCCCTGCATCAGACCATAGAAATTTACAAACGCCTTGCCGTAAGCCTCGGACCGCGCCGTTTCCTTTGCGTCGATGAGCAGGTAGTTGTCGGCTCTCATGCGGAGCTTGAGCTGCATGTCGTCGGTGTTGGAGAAGTCGAGATAACCCTGGATGGTGAGCGGCGACGCGTTGTTGGCAAACAGGTCGTAGTTTTCAAACACCAGGTGGCTGCCCGTGATGGGCAACGGGTCGTCGGCGCAGCGCATCACGATGCCGTAGGGCTCGCTGAAGATGTAGGCCGAATCGAACAGCACCTCGCCATTGATGTCGGGTTTGCTCAGTGATCCCTGAACCGTGAGGTTGCCCTCGGCGTAGCCGCGCAGGCCCAAGAGGCGGTCGGGGATGAAGCCGTTGGCCATGCTCAGGGGCAGCCGCTCCAGGCCGACTTCGGCGTCGAGATAGCCTTCGCCAGCCGATTGGTAGGAGCCCGTAAGGGTGCACACCTCATGGCCGTCGTGGGTGAGGATGCCATCAACGTAATGACTGCCGTCGGTCTTTGGCATGTAGGTGAATTCGCCTCCCACGTGGCCCATGGCGTTGCCCTCATAGACCATGTCGGCCACATCGACCGTCGACGAAACCGAAAGCTCGTCGGGGGTCTGCACCACGTGGAAGTCGCCATTGAGGATGCCCGACATGTCTGGCGTGAAAGGAATCATGGCCAAGACTTCTCCAAGGTTGAACTTATGGAGCGTGACGGTTACATCCTGCAACGCGTCGGTGTTCTCATCATTGGTATAGATCTGCACACCCATGCCATCGGCCGACCGGAGGCGCATGTCGGCGCGGATGCGTCGGTCGTCGCCCAAGTAAACGTAGTTGCTGTCGTTCACGGCAAAGCGCTTGTAGCCCAGCACAGGGTCGTCGCCATAGAGGTGCAGGCTGATGCCGTGCTGTTGCATGGAGGCTTGCACGGCGAAGCTCACGCCGAGGCTGTCCTTCCAGTCGTAGAGGCGTGTCTTGATATAGGTGCCGCGCTCATTGAGGCCGCCGTCGGCAAAGGCGTTGAAGATATACTTGGGATTGTTCTTGCCGTTCTGCACGTGGAGCGAGTAGGTCATGTTGCGCTCGTCCGACGTGAGGTGCAGGCGAACGGTGTCGATCTGGAAACTATCCATCACCAGCGAGTCGACAGATAGGTTGCCATTCAGACCCGCCAAGGGCGATGAGGTCATATTGACATAGAGATTCTCAAACTTGTAGCCTTTGAATTTCAAGAACCTACTGACGATATTCTCCTGACCGCAAGAGAGATACAGGCGAGCGTTGGGCAACTGCTCGCGGAGCTTCGCCTGTTCGATGCGCTTCTCCTTCATCTGGCTCTGGGCCTCGGCCATAAAGCGCGTGCAATGGTTCAACAGGCGCTCGTAGCCGCCCCTGCCATCCATGTCGAGGTGGAAATCGCCGCAATCCACAACGGCGTGGGTGGTGTCGCGACGTGTGAGCACATCGAGCACCACATCCTCGGGACGATAATACTTCTTCGGGTCGTGGATGGTGATGTCGCTCACCATGCCGCGCACCTCATAATATTCCTTGAGGTCGGTGGCCATGTCAACGTGGGCGCAAGCCGAAACGGTTAGTGGAACATCGGTGATGCGCAGGTTGTAAAGGTCAAGATGGTGCAAGTCGCCCGCTACGGTGGCGCGCATGCGGCTGCCCGTGGTCAGGGCGTCGAGGTTCACCTGACCTTCGAAGAGCGGGTTGCGGGAGTCGATGTCGGCGTGGATGCGACCGTTATGGATGGTGGCCACGGCGGCCACGTTGTTGAGGTTGTAGTCGCCATATTGGAACGCATTGATGCCGGCCTCGGCCTTCAGGCGCATCTTGGGGGAGAGGATGTCGGCACCTTCGCCTTGGGCGGTGATGTAACCTGTGAAGGGGTGGAGGCCCATCTTGGGAAGGAAATTCTGCAAGGGTAGGCGTTGGGCGTTCAGCCGAACGTTGTAGGCCATCTTCTTGATGTCAACCTGGGCGTTGCCGCGCAATTCGCCCCCTCCTTGCGATGCCACGAAGTGGGTGAGGTAGTTGCTGCCGTCGACGCGTATCTTGCCGTCAAACGCTATGCCGCCCGGCACACGAACCGTCTTGCCGAGAGTGGGCCCGAGCATTGGCGTGAGGAAGTTGAGGTTGTAGGTCTTGGCGTGTAGGGCGACATCGGCCTTGAGATGGTGGGGGTCGGTGAGGTTGGTGGCAAAGCCATCGCCCGTGATGCGAAACGCCGTGGGCAGGAGGAGACGCACGCCCGAGAGGTGCATCTTCTGCATGTTGCCACGCGCCACCACATCGACGCCCAAGGGGTAGTTGGGCCAGCGGCGCGCCAATTCGCGTGGAAGGTTTGGCCCGGCAATCTTCAGGATGTCTTGCTTGCCCACCTCTCCGTGGACAATGGCTTTCAGCTTGCCCGGCGCTTTGTCGGCGAAGGCGTTGAGATCCATGCCGAAGTCGACCGCCAGGCGCGAGTCGGGGGTTGCCAATCGTAGCGACGACACATCCATGCGGGTGCTGTCCATCGAGAATGTGCCACGCAAGCTGTCGACCTGCAAGCCGCTTTTCTCCACGAAACGGCACGACATGATGCCGAGGTGGAGCTTGGAATCGCAGAAGTAGAACGAGTCGGCCTTGAGGTCCAACTTCCTGAGAAACAGGTGGTTGAAATCGAGGCCAGCGGTGGGCTTCTCGTAGTTCTGGTCGTAGTGGACCCCACCGTTGCGCCAATCGAGATGGCCAACGGTATAGAGATTTTTATAAAGGTCGAGATAAGCCTTCTGGGCCTGCGCCTCTCCAAAATAGGTGGCTACGGAGAGGGTGTCGCCCGGCATGTGGAGCGTGAGGCTCGATTGGTGCAGGCGGAGCTGCGCGAGGGCTATCTTCCAATAGTTCGTGCTGGGGGTTGTGTCTTTGGGAACGGTGTCGCTCAGGGCCACATCGAGCTGGGCGTTGGCCAAGACGGCATGGTTGATGTTGACGTGCTCCTTGGCCAGGTCGATGCCGTGGGCCTTCAGGCAGAGCTGGCCTACCTGTCCCTTGATGCGGAGCGAGTGGACGAGGTTGGCGGTGTTGACCTTCATTTGCTCGAAGACCAACTCGTCGACCATGACCTGGCGATGTATGAGGGGCCACAACTGCACGTCGACCACCACCGAATGGATGTCGGCAACGGTGTCGGTGATGCCCTTCAGCGAATCGTTGGGCTGAAGCACGCTCACTTGATGCAACGCTAAGTCGAGGGGAAATTTTAGGTGAACCTTCCCTACGCTGATGTGCATGCCGAGTTCCTCGGAGGCGTAGTGGGTGACCTGACGGACCGCCCAGTTCTGGAAAGGCGGGAAATAAAATAAGGCAAAAAGCAAGACCACTAACACCAAAGGCGTTAGGATAACAATACCTATTCTTTTAGTTGTCTTGCTCAGTGTCATGCTGAAGGGGGTTATGTTTTTACAGTTTCGGCGATGCCGTGCCAAAGAGGATCATCAGGTAGGGGCGAGTCGAGGTGGATCAACTCGTGGGAGACAGGATGGACAAACTCCACAGAATGTGACAACAATGAGATGCTTCCATCGGGATTGCTGCGCTTGGCGCCGTATTTGAGATCGCCCTTGATGGGACAGCCCATGTGGGCCAGCTGGCAACGTATCTGGTGGTGGCGACCCGTCATGAGGTGAACCTCCAGAAGGTTGTAATGGTCGGTGTGGCCGATGACGCGGTAGGCGAGCCTCGCTTTCTTGGAGTTGGGCACCTCGCGATCGTAGGCATAGCTCTTGTTCTGTTTCTCGTTGCGCGTCAACCAGTGGGTGAGCGTAGCCTCGGGAATGGCGGGGGCGTTTTTCGTGATGGCCCAATAGGTCTTGTGGATGTCGCCGTCCTTGAACATGGCGTTGAGCCTCGTGAGGGCCTTGCTGGTTCGGGCAAAGATAACAAGCCCCGAAACAGGACGGTCAAGACGATGCACCACGCCGAGAAACACGTTGCCGGGCTTGTGGTACTTCGTCTTGATATAATCCTTTACCGTTTCGGAAAGCGGCACATCGCCAGTCTTGTCGCCCTGGACAATCTCGCCGCTCTCCTTATATACGATAATAATATGGTTGTCTTCGTAAACGACCTGCATGATCAGTGAATCGCGCAGATTACATGTTCATGCCGCCGTCGATCTGGATGACCTGACCGCTCACGTAGCTTGCCATGTCGGAAGCCAGGAAGGCGCACACGTTGGCAATATCCTCGGGTTTGCCACCACGACGAAGAGGAATCTTCTTCATCCAGTCCTTGCGAATCTCTTCGGGCAACTGTTCGGTCATGGCTGTCTCGATGAAACCAGGAGCCACGGCGTTGGCACGCACACCCTTAGGACCAAGCTCCTGGGCTATAGACTTAGCCAAGGCGATCATACCTGCCTTTGAGGCGGCGTAGTTGCACTGGCCGGCATTACCATGAACACCTACCACCGAAGCCATGTTGATGATTGAACCACTGCGCTGGCGCAGCATGATGGGTGAGCAAGCGTGGATGAAGTTGAAGGCCGACTTCAGGTTGACGTTCAGCACGGCGTCCCACTGCGCCTCGCTCATGCGGAGCATCAAACCGTCCTTGGTGATACCTGCGTTGTTGACGAGGATGTCGACCGAACCGAAATCGGCGTGAATCTGCTTGACAACCTTCTCTGTCTCAGCAAAGTCGGCAGCATTGCCAGCGTATGCGCGGCAGGTAACGCCAAGGGCTTCGATCTCCTTGCGTGTAGCCTCCAAGCCAGCGGCCATATCGTCGTTGAGCACAAGGTCAGTGAATGCGATGTTAGCGCCCTCTGAGGCGAACTTCATAGCGACGGCCTTACCAATGCCACGAGCGGCACCAGTGATAATGGCGGTCTTACCTGTTAATAATCCCATTTTGTTTGTTGTTTATTGATTTACAATTAATTACACCTTTGCTACAGGACTAAGCCAATGCCGTGGACTGAAGCCGCGTTGGGCGAAGGCCTGCAAATAGGCGCTTTATTCTTGATGAATGTGTGGACGGTTTCCTACCGAGACAACGTGACGTTTGTAACCGACGCACGTAAAACTCTGCCAGACAACATGCCCAATATACCCATTTTATCGTGCAAATATACGTTTGTTTTTCAATTTCCCAAAGTTTATATGCAACGTAACGCCTGTTTTTAATATAATTTATACTTTACAATATGCGAAACGGCTGTGTGCCCTCGTGTCAAGCACGATGAAAGGGCACACGCTACTTCAGCGCACTGTGCTTGCCCAAGGCGCCATAAACCACCTTCGCCACCAAGGGCTTGCTGGCCTCTTCGGTCAAGCCGTGGCCCAAGCGACCATAGATGAAGGGCACCTCAAGGCCCTTGATGCAATAATGGGTGATGTCGGCCACAAGATCCACATTGTCGATGTCAAACTCGCCGTCGGCCTTGCCGTCGGCGTAAACCTTACGAAACAGTTCGATCTCGTCCTCGTCGAAGTTCTTGCGAACCTTTTCCACCGTCCAGATGTTGCGGAAAAACTCGGCGCGTAGGTTGCCATTGCGAACCACCGTCTCCTTAATCATGCTCAGATGGGTATAAATGAGCTCGATAATCTTGTCCTGGGGACGAATCTTCTTGGCCGCAACCTCATCCAACTTGTCGCTCAGGCGCTCCAGCTCCGATTCGATCACCGCATAATACACATCCTCCTTTCTATTAAAATAGGTGTATAGCGTGCGGCGCCCTTTGCCTGATGCCGCAGCGATGTCGTTCATCGTCGTAGCCGCCACGCCGTTCTTCGCAAACAATTGGCGAGCAACGTCCACGAGCTTCTGTCTTGTCTTCGAGATTGACATATCTTTGTCCTTTCCTATTTTAAAATTGCACAAGCTATTTATGTGTGCAAAAGTAATCAGATTATACGAAATAAACAAGCGAGAACCTTAAAAATATATGAAAAACGAGGTTTTTTGAAAAATAATCGCCAAAACATTTGGCGGTTTGCAAAAATAGCCATACCTTTGCACTCGCAATTCAGAAATGAGGCTTAAACCTCATGGATAAAACACCGCGGAGTGGAGCAGTTGGTAGCTCGCCAGGCTCATAACCTGGAGGTCGCACGTTCGAATCCTGCCTCCGCAACTACGAATGCTCGTAACAACTTGCTAAGCAAGAAGTTACGAGCATTTTTCGTATTATGATTATTTTGAATCAGACATCAGCTCAGGCCCAAATGGGCTCACCCGATAAACCAGGGGGGATTAAATGGACCAAGTAGTAAGATCAACATTTTTAATGGGGCTGCGTTTACCGTGGTTGTTTGTTTAAAATTTAACGGGTTTCTATTCTAATTGGGCACTACTAGTGATGCGATATTAATCGCTTAACTATAGTTATATATTTGATATTTAA